>NZ_MAEY01000022.1:0-182005 GCF_002013745.1 Mycobacterium sp. D16Q16 | reverse complement strand
GCCCCCGCCCCCGCAGTCGCCCACCCAGACCGCACCTCGTCCATAGCGATCCCACCGCGGCGCCACTGGCTACCCTGTCCAGGGATGGCTAGTGGCGCCGTGGCGTCGGATGGGAGATGAGGCGTGCGGCGCATCGCGGCTCTGTTGACTGCGATGGTCTTAACGATCCTTCAATGGGCTTATCTCCCAGTCGCACTCGCCGACCCGCTGCGTCCCGTTCCGCCGGCTCTCGATCCCGGTGAGGTGCTGCGGATCGGCCCCGTCGCGGGCACCGGCACCGCGACTTCTGACTACAACCTCGGTGCGACCGACCTGTGCGAGTTCATGGTCTTCACCGGCGGCATGCTGCAGATCTGCGGCGACAGCTTCGCTGGCCAGGGTGTGGGATACGGCGGCTGGTACTCCCCGGTGGCGCTGCGCGTCGACACGGATACGGTGCCGAACACCTCCGGCATGCGTCACTCCGGTGTCCTCGGCACCGACCGGCCGCTCCTGGAAGACCCGACGCCGCCGGGCTTCTCCCAACTTCCCGCCGGCGTCATCGATATCAACGGCACTAACTGGCTGTTCATCGCCGTCACCAAGAACTTGATCCCCCAGTCGACACGGCTGGTGAAGCCCGACCCCTTCCGCGCGGGATGGCCGACCGTGCCGGGATCGATCCGACCTGGGGACTACGCGGGCGGCCAACAGACCCAGATCAGCGGCTACTACGACCCGCTGTGGACACCCGAGTCGCCGAAGGGCTGGGTGTACATCGTCAGCGACGCCTTCGACCGTTCACGGCCCGCGGTCCTGTACCGGGCCAAGCCCGACACGTTCACCGACCGTGCGACCTGGCAGGGCTGGGGAACAGACGCGCGGGGGAAGTGGGCCTGGGGTGCCGTCGTGACGCCATTGTTCAACGATCACCTGGGCGAGCTGAGCATGAAGATGGTGGACGGACAGGCGGTGCTGTCCTACTTCAATCAGACCACGGGCAACGTCGAGGTGCGGGTCGCCGACAACCCGACGCGTCTGGGTGCGGTGCCCGCGACCACGGTGGTGAATGCCGGGGCCTGGCCGGCGATGGCGGACGAACTTCCCGAGTCCTGGGACAACACCCTGGCTCAGCCGTACGGCGGATACATCGGACCGGACTCCACGCTCGATCGACTCAGCATCTACGTCAGCCAGTGGAACACCGACTCACGCGATCACGCCCCCTATCGGGTGATCGAATTCGCGGTGAACCCGCTGCTGGCGAGTGTGGGCTAACTAACACTCGGTTGTTACCAGAGTTATCGACCCATGCGAGCTGGCTGGTTAGGATGGGTAACAATGATTGCTAGCGTAACCTCGATCGACATCGCGGCCGGTGAGTGGATAACCGGCGGAGAGGGTTCGCGTACCTTCGTTTCTGTGGACGCTGAGCAGCTGGCAACCCGCGCAAGCGAGGCTCTGGCGTCCGGGGACGATAGCGAGGCGCTGCGTCTCGCCAATGATGCGCTGGAGCTGGAGCACAAGAATTCGTTGTCGTGGCGGATCTTGGCCTACTGCCTTGGCAGCATGGGACGGCATTTCGACGCGATCGATTGTGCGCTTTCGGCAGTGCGATATGGCAGCCGTGACGCCATCAATCACTACACACACGCATGGGCTCTCCATGGTGCCCGCAAACCGAATGAGGCGCTCGCGGCGGCCGATGAGGCCCTCGAGATCGATGCCGAGTTCGCCGATGCGCTCGCGCTGCGCGCGGTGATCCGCAACGAGTTGGGTGACCGGGCCGGGGCCATCGACGATATGCGCAGGGCGCGCTCCCTCTAGTCCTCCAGCGGATGACGCTTCAGGAACTCATCGATGAGGGCGTTGACTTCCCCGGGGCGTTCCAGAGCGGCCAGATGCCCGGTGTTCTCCATGACCACGAACTCGGCCCCGGGAATCGCCTCGGCCATGAGCTGCGTCTCCGCGACGGGAAAGGTCGGATCCTCCCGGCCCGCCACGACCAGGACGGGTGCGGTGATGCGTCCGAGTAGCTCACGTTGGTCAGGCCGCGCCGGAACCACGCTGTTG
Source organism: Mycobacterium sp. D16Q16 (assembly GCF_002013745.1). Taxonomy (NCBI): domain Bacteria; kingdom Bacillati; phylum Actinomycetota; class Actinomycetes; order Mycobacteriales; family Mycobacteriaceae; genus Mycobacterium; species Mycobacterium sp. D16Q16. The sequence goes on along the minus strand of NZ_MAEY01000022.1, from coordinate 179,953 downwards.
ACCGCCCAATAGACCGAGTCGACGTTGAGCTCGCGCAATTCCGCGCGGATCGCCTGCTCCACTTGAGGGCGCTCACGCATGATCGTGGGCCCGACGAAGGCTTTCACCGCGCGGGTGGTGAGCGGTTCACGGAATCGGCCGAGAAGCCGGACTAGCTCGGTGAGCAGCCGAAACTCGACCGTCTGGCGTAGGTTGGCGCGCGAAGCGGTGGCGTTCATCAGCACGGACGCTCCCACCCGATGCGGGTATAGCGCGGCGAAGGTTCCTCCGATCATTCCGCCCCAGGAGTTGCCGACGACGTGCGTGCGTTCGATGCCCAGCGTGTCGAGGATCTGTTCGACGGCCTGCGCGCAGTCCTCAAAACGGAACATGTGGTGCAGGGCCTGGCTGTCGCCGTGACCGGGCGGGTCAACGACAATCACCGTGTACCGGCCGGCGAAGTATTCTGCCTGGTCGGCCCACATGGACCCCGTCATCAGGAGGCTGGGCCAGAAGAGGATGGCAGGCCCTTCGCCGCCTACCCGCACGTGCAGTCCGCCGAGGCAGCTTTGGATGTATCGGTCATGCAATACGGCGCCGCCCATGCGCAGCAGGCTAGCGTCTGTGGACGGTTGACAGGGAAGATCTACAGAATGTGGACATGATTGCCGCCCGGTTTCTGCCGCCAGTGCTGCTCATCTGCTCGAACATCTTCATGACCTTTGCCTGGTATGGGCATCTCAAGTTCAAGGATCACCCGTTGTGGGTGGTTGTCCTTGTCAGCTGGTTTATCGCGTTTTTCGAGTACTGCCTGGCGGTTCCCGCGAATCGCCTTGGCAGTGAGGTGTATTCGGGCGCGGAACTCAAGGCGATGCAAGAGGTCATCACGTTGACGGTGTTCCTTGGTTTCGCCGTCTGGTATCTGGGCGAGAAGCTCACCGTGAATCACCTCGTGGGGTTCGTGTTGATCGCCGCCGGGGCCTACTTCGTGTTCAACGGCCCGTTCGGCTGAACACCATTTCTTGACTCATTCCAGAAAAGGCGCATACTGGTGGAGTGACCGTAGTACAGCCCCCCGCCCCAGACGCAGCATTGCGCCGGGCGGGACTGCGTGTCACGGCCCCACGCGTCGCGGTTCTGAACGCGATTGCGGCGCATCCACATTCGACCGCAGACATCATCGCGATGGTGGTGCGTGCCGAGCTTGGGAAGGTGTCCACACAGGCCGTTTATGACGTGCTCAAGGCCTGTGTCAATGCCGGGTTGGTGCGCCGCATCGAACCGGCCGGTTCCGCAGCGCTTTTTGAGACGCGTATCGGCGATAACCATCACCATCTGGTCTGCCGTCGGTGCGGTGCCGTCACCGATGTGGACTGCACCGTTGGGCATGCGCCGTGCCTGGAGCCGGCACACACCGCCGGGTTCGTGGTCGACGAGGCCGAAATCGTCTTCTGGGGTCTCTGCCCCGAATGTCAGCCCCATTAGTTCAGCCCAGTTAGTCAGGTATCGAGGAGGTTTTCATGTCCATCCGAACAACCACGAACACCGGAATCGCAGTGGAGAGCGACGACGAGTCGTTGACCGCGGGCATCCAGGGTCCGGTCCTGCTGCATGATCACTATCTGATCGAGAAGCTTGCGCAGTTCAACCGGGAACGCGTTCCGGAGCGCATCGTGCACGCCAAGGGTGCAGGCGCGTACGGAGAACTCGTCGTCACCGCGGATGTCTCGAAGTACACCAAAGCCAAGTTGTTTCAACCGGGTGTGAAAACAGAGTCGCTGGTTCGCTTTTCGACAGTGGCGGGTGAACAGGGGAGCCCCGATACCTGGCGTGACCCGCGCGGTTTTGCCATCAAGTTCTATACCGAGGACGGCAACTATGACCTCGTCGGCAACAACACCCCCGTCTTCTTCATTCGTGATGCCATCAAGTTCCCGGACTTCATCCGCTCGCAGAAGCGGTTGCCGGGATCAGGGTTGCGGGACCACAACATGCAATGGGACTTCTGGACGCTGCGTCCCGAGACGGCGCACCAGGTCACTTGGTTGATGGGTGATCGCGGGATCCCGAAGAACTATCGCCACATGAATGGATACGGTTCACACACCTATCAGTGGGTCAATGCCGAGGGCGAGCGTTTCTGGGTGAAGTACCACTTCCGGACTGATCAGGGACAGGATTTCCTGACCCAGCAGGAGGCGGATGCACTCGCCGGATCCGACGCCGATGCGCATCGTCGTGACCTGTGGGACGCGATCGAGCAAGGCAATTTTCCGAGCTGGACCCTCCATGTGCAGATCATGCCGGTGGCTGAGGCGCAGGGATACCGATTCAACCCGTTCGATCTGACCAAGGTCTGGTCCAAGAAGGATTACCCGCTGATCGAGGTCGGCAAGTGGACGCTCAATCGCAACCCAGGGAACTATTTCGTCGACATCGAGCAGGCTGCCTTCGAACCGTCGAATATCGTTCCGGGAATTGGCTTCTCGCCCGACAAGATGCTGCTCGGCCGGGTCTTTGCCTATGCCGACGCGCATCGGTACCGGATTGGCACCAACTACGCGCAGTTGCCGCCTAACGAGGCGCGGGCCGCCACCGTGAATTCCTACTCCAAGGAGGGCGCGATGCGGTATCACTTCAATGAGCCCGAGGTTCCGGTTTACGCCCCCAACTCCTTTGGCGGTCCGCATGCAGATCCGCAGGCTGCGGGCGACGGCGGCGCGTGGGATTTCGACGGCACCGCCGTACGTGCCGGGTATGTCCAGCATGCCGAGGACGGCGACTTCGTTCAGGCCGGAACCTTGGTGCGTGAGGTGCTGAACGACGATCAGCGTGCGCGTCTGGCGAGCAACATCATCGGCCATGTGCTGGGCGGCGTCAGCGAACCCGTGCTGTCCCGGGTGTTCGATTATTGGAAGAACGTTGACCCCGAGCTCGGCAAGGCCGTCGAAGAGGGCGTTCGCGCGGGTCTCGGCGTGTAGTAGGCAGTTCTGGGATGGCGCCGGTTCTCTTCAAGGGAGCCGGCGCCTTCCGTATGCTCGTCATATGTCCAATGAGGCCGTCTACACCGCAGAAGCCACGTCGACCGGGGGAGGCCGTGACGGGCATGTTCGCTCGTCGGATGGCCGGATAGATCTAGACACCCGAATCCCAAAGTCGATGGGCGGCAACGGGGAAGGCACTAATCCCGAGCAGCTGTTCGCGGCCGGGTATTCGGCGTGCTTCTTGAGCGCGCTCAATCTGGTCGCCCGGATAGCGAAGGTCCAGCTTGATCCCGCGACATCGATCACGGCCAAGGTGGGAATCTTCAAAACCGCCGAGGGAGGTTTCGACCTGTCCGCCGAGCTGGACGGGTATCTGCCCGGTTTGTCTCAGGAGGTCGCCGAGGACCTCTTGGAACAAGCCCATGAGGTGTGCCCGTACTCGAATGCCACGCGCGGCAATATTGAGGTGACCGTCAAGGCCCGCGTCTGATGCGTGCCCTTGTCGTTGTGGCGGTGTCGGGGATAGCCCTGGCCTGTGCGCCGTCGGCGTGGGCTGTCGGTCCGGAGGCGGTCCTACTCAAGCCCAAGGTGGTGAATTCGATCGTCGGTACCGAACTTCCCGTGACCCGGACTCTCGAGTCTCCGGCGGCCGGTTATCAGGTGAGTGAACCGAGTTGTCTCAGTTTTGTCGATGTGGGGCTGGACGAGGTGTTCAACGGTAATGGCGAGTTGGCCGAGTATCGCGCGCAGACGTCTCAGAAAACAGATTCGGACACAACGTATTCCGTGAAGCAGGCGGTGGGGGTCTTTCAGCGCCCAATTGCCGCGGTGGATCCGGTTGTCGCGCTGCTGTTCATGGACAACTGTTACGGCGTACCTCTGGACGTGACCGACGGCCAGGGTGCGCGGGAAACGTGGACCATCACCAAGGGCAAGTCGGTGGACACCACGGCCACCTGGTCGATGACCAGCGCCACCGGCACCAGCTGCTACGTGCAGATGCGCGCCAAGCGTGAGGTGTTATTGCAGGTGAAGGCGTGTGTGCCGAAGAATGGCGAGAAGATCGCCGCGGCCCTCGCCGATGCCATGGAGGGACGAGTATGACCATCAAGATCACCTCGGCCGTGACTAGTGCGACGGTGGTCGCGCTCGCGCTGGCCCCCGCGGCGGGCGCCCGTCCGTCCGATCCGGGGGTTGTCAATTACGCGGTGCTCGCGCGTGGTTCGGTGAGCAATGTCATTGGGTCTCAGCTGGGGTCGCATAGCGAGTTCACGCAGCCGTTCCAGGCGTTCTCCGTCGATGTTCCGGAATGCAACAACTGGTCGGATATCGGGCTTGACGAGGTGTACGCCGATCCGGATCTGGCCTCGTTCCGGGGCGCGGCGACGCAAGACTCCGGCACGGATGCAACGCATTTGGTCAAGCAGTCGATCGGTGTGTTCGCCAACAACGATGCGGCCGACCGCGCGTTCCATCGGGTGGTGGACCGCACCCAAGGATGTTCTGGGCAGACGGCCACCTTGATCCTGAACGACGGCCGACGCGAGGTGTGGACATTCACCGGACCAGCGGCCGGCGCCGCCGATGCCGCGTGGATGAAGGAGGAGGCGGGCGTCGACCGACGCTGCTTCAACCAGACCCGCAGGCGCGAGAATGTGCTGCTGCAGGCCAAGGTCTGTCAGCCGGGAAACGGCAGCCTTGCGGTGAACGTGCTGGCCAACACGATGCAAAACGGCCTGGGCCAGTAGCGGATTGGACCAGGCCGCGCAGGCTCGTTGATTCGCCGAGTGTGCAGATCCGGTCGAAATCTCGTTGAAATTCGACCGGATCCGCACATTGGACCCGAGCCTTTAGACCGACGCGGCGGCCTCGTTGAGCTCGTTAAGCGTGTTGGTGGCTTCTAGATACTCCTGCACCCAGCGCTCGATGACCGCGGCCGACTTCTCCACCTTGGTGAACTGGCCGACGACCTGGCCGATTGGGTTGAATGCGACGTCGATCGTCTGATCCGGGAACTTGTGGGTGGCAGCCACCGCCATTCCGGAAACCATGTACTGCAAGGGCATTCCCAGCGGCTCGGGGTTGCCTTCGGTCTGCCAGGCCTCGGTCCAGTCGTTCTTGAGCATTCGGCACGGCTTGCCGGTGAAGGACCGGCTGCGCACGGTGTCGCGGCTGGTGGCCTTGGCGTAGGTGTCCTGCTGCACCGCGGTGTTCTCGGCCTCCTCGACCATGAGCCACTGCGAGCCGCTCCACGCGCCCTGCGCACCCATGGCCAGCGCCGCGGCGATCTGGTAGCCGCTGCCGATACCTCCGGCGGCGAGCACCGGCACCGGCGCGATCTCCTTGACCACCTGCGGCCACAGCACGATCGAGCCGACTTCGCCGCAGTGGCCGCCGCCCTCACCACCCTGTGCGATGACGATGTCCACTCCGGCGTCGGCGTGCTTGCGGGCCTGCTTCGGCGAACCGCACAGTGCCGCGACCTTGCGGCCGGCGTCGTGGATGTGCTTGATCATGTCCGGCGGAGGCGTGCCGAGTGCGTTGGCGATGAGCGTCATCTTGGGATGGCGCAGTGCGATCTCCACCTGCGGGGTCGCGGTGGCCTCGGTCCAGCCCAGCAATTGCAGGGCGTTGTCGTTGCCCTCCTCGACGGGCACACCGTGGTCGGCCAGCAGCTTGCGGCCGAAGTCCAGATGTTCCTGAGGAACCATCGACTGGAGCATCTTGGTGAGCTCCTCGGCCGACATGTTCGCGTCCATGCCCTCGTACTTGTTGGGGATGACGATGTCGACGCCATAAGGGTGGTCACCGATGTGCTCGTCGATCCAATTGAGCTCGATCTCGAGCTGCTCGGGGGTGAATCCGACGGCGCCCAGTACGCCGAAGCCACCGGCCTTACTCACCGCGACGACGACGTCGCGACAGTGCGTGAAGGCGAAAATCGGGAACTCGATGCCGAGCTCGTCGCAGATGGGGGTATGCATGGCCATTCCTTGGGTGGGTGGTGGGAAGCGGTCGGTAGGACAGGTATGAGAAGGAAATCGTACGCCAGAAAACTGGAACGTGTTCTAGTTTAGATCAGGTCTTGCGCGCACGGGCGGCGGCTTCCCTACACTCACGCTGACCTAATCGCACGATCCGGGAGTAGCCAGCACATGTTTCCGCATATGGGAGTGCCCGACGCGGCCAATACCGCCTGGGTGCTGACGAGCGCCGCACTGGTACTCCTGATGACCCCGGCATTGGCCTTCTTCTACGGCGGCATGGTGCGCGCCAAGAGTGTCCTCAACATGATGATGATGTGCTTCTCGGCCGTCGCCGTGGTGTGGGTGCTCTGGGTGGCTTTCGGATACTCGATGGCGTTTGGCACCGACATTGGTGGCGGGTTGCTTGGCGATCCGTTCCAATTCGCCGGATTGCAGCACCTGTTTGAAGGCGACTACAAAGCGTCCTCAGTTCCGCTATGGGGGCCGACCAAGATCCCCGCATTGGTGTTCGTCATGTTCCAGGCCGGGTTCGCGATGGTGACGGTGGCGCTCATCGCGGGCGCGGTCGCCGACCGCATGCGATTCCTCCCGTGGATTGCCTTCACGGCACTGTGGGCAACCCTGGTGTACTTCCCGGTGGCGCACTGGGTGTTCGCGGTCAAGGGCACCACTGCCGAGAAGGGCGGATGGCTGGCGAATCTGGGTGTCATCGACTTCGCCGGCGGTACCGCCGTGGAGATCAATTCCGGTGCCGCCGGTTTGGCGCTGGCGATCATCCTCGGCAAGCGGCACGGGTGGCCGCGCGAGGCGATGCGTCCGCATAACTTGCCCGCGGTCATGCTCGGGGCGGGGCTGCTGTGGTTCGGCTGGTTCGGATTCAACGCCGGATCGGCATTGGCAGCAGACGGCACCGCGGCCATTGTCATTGCCAACACCCTTGGTGCGGGAGCAATGTCGATGGCGGCCTGGCTGGTGGTCGAGAAGATCCGGCACGGCAGGCCGACATCCTTCGGTGCGGCCTCGGGTGTGGTGGCGGGGCTCGTGGCCATCACGCCCTCCTGTTCGTCGGTCACCCCGATTGGCGCCCTGGTCATCGGGGCGGTAGCGGGCGCGTTCAGCTCGTTGGCCATCGAGCTGAAATACCGCTGGGGATATGACGACTCGCTCGACGTCGTGGGTGTGCACCTGGTTGGTGGCATCGTCGGCACGTTGATGATCGGCGTTGTCGGCAGTGCCGCGGCGCCTGCCGGTGTCAACGGGCTGCTGTACGGCGGCGGGTTGCATCAATTCTGGTTGCAGCTCGTGGCGGTCGTTGCGGTGCTCGCCTACTCGGTCGCGGTGACCGGGCTTATCGGGCTGGGCCTGCGGCATTCCATGGGCATCAGGTCGCATCCGCAGCACGAGTCCGATGGCCTCGACGATGCCGAGCATGCGGAATCGGCCTACGAGCTGGCCACCACTCGCGGTGGTGGGCTCATCAACCCTGGGCGCTGAACCTGCCGATTCCGGGCAGGAATCGTCCGACCCGGGCTGCGTAGTCGCGGTAGGTCCTGCCGTGTGCCGCGAGGAGATAGGGCTCCTCAACCACGCGCACCTGCAGCTCGATGGACGTGACGAGTAGCACGAAACCACTGAGGGCCAACGGGTTTGGGGTCATGAGGGTAGACCCGGCGGCGAACGTCAGCATTGCCGTGAAGATCGGATTGCGGACCCATCCGAAAACGCCGGTGCTCACCAGCGTGGTGGTCTCCCGGGTGTCGACGCCTACCCGCCAGGATTCGCCCATGGTGTGTTGCGCCCAGACCGTAGCGACGATTCCCGCCGTGGCTAGTGCGATTCCCGCGATCCGCAGAGGCCGGTTGTCAAGCGCGGCAAGGGGAGTGATGAGCCCGGCCAGCTGCAGAATGGGTGCTAGGAAGGCGATGACTATCGCGGCGATGAATCCGGCCCCTGCGAGCCATTCGCGCGAGCCGGCGCGGCCATGGAATCCGTGGATCCCGGTGGAGCCGGTTGCGCGCCACTGTCGGTAACTCTTCCAGCCAAGCCCAGCGGCGATGAAGATCAGATACAGGACGAGCGCCGCCGAGGCCATGGACTTCCCTTCTATTAATGCATACATTCGCATAGAACAATATTTAAACGCGAGTGTCAACACCATGAATGGGGCTCTAGGTGGCTAGCTGCCTACCGCGGCCACAGCCGCCACGTGCTGGTCGCGGCGTCGTATCCGCGTGCTCGCTCTGCTGCTTCGGCCACGGTTCGGCCCGCGGTGAGCTCGTAGAAGAACAGCACCGCGACAAGAAATGCGGCATGCCCGTCGGGTGCTTCTTGTGGCGCGAAGTAGCCGGCCGCGCCCGCGTCCAGGAACGCATCCGCGAGTTCCGGGCTCCCCGTTTCGCACCCGATGGACACCACGAAACTTCCGGTAAGCCGCAGGTGCCGGCGGACCTCGTCGGCACCCATCAGCCCGGTAAACGGTTGTTCGGAAGCTATCGGCTCGCCGAGTTCAGGGAGCAAGATCCGGCCGTCGTCACCGTGGCATCCCAGGATCACAAAGGGCGCGACCTGACGATCACTGCCCAGCGCCGCGACAATATGCCGCGGCTGTCCGACAGGGTGGTAGTGCACCCTGATCCCAAACTCCTCCAACGCATCCCGCAGCGGGCGGGCAGAGGAATCGTCGATGTCGATGAGGTCGACTTCCGTCCAAGCCAGCGCTCCGGCGACAACGTCATCGATACGCGACTGGGGCACGCGTGGCAGCTTAGGCGCCGATCCCGGAGCCGGGCCACCGAGTTTTGTCCGCAGTGTTGCTGAAAGGTACTGCGGTAATGCTCGTCTCGATTGTCCACTCGGCGGTGACACCTCTCCTCTAGGCTCCTGCAGATATGAGGACTGTTCTGGGGGTGGGGTCGTTCCTTTGTGTGCTGGCCATGGCGATGACAGTGTCTGTGGGCCCCGCATCCGCGGATCCTGGCGAGCTTCCCGTGCTGGTGGACGCGCTGCCCGGTCTGATGCTCGAGCCCAGGGACGTGAGTCCTGTTATGGGGGCCGGCATGCATGTGTCCGGCGATTGGGCGGGGCTGGTGTCGGATCGGACCGACAGACCCGAATGCGGCAGTGTGGTTTTCGCATCGACGGCGAGCTATGAATCGTCCAACTACTTGTCCGGGCGGTACCGCTCATTGGTGGACAGTCCTAGCTGGACGCGGCTGGTGGACCAGAGCATGGTGATTTTTCCCGAGTGGTCCGATGCGACGGATTTCGCGCTTAGTGAGGCGGATCGCTGGCGCGCCTGCGAGAACCAGCGGGTCACTTCGCTTCTGCCGCAGCCGGACGGAAGCACGCGTCGTGAATGGGTGCAGCTACGCAACATCGTTCAGGTGCAGGAGGTTCTGGTGGTCGGCTACACGTGGCCGACGGATTTCGGTGGAGTGATCTACTGCCAGCATGCGCTGGCGCCGCTGCGGAACGTGGCTATCGATGTGCGGGCGTGCGCGGAACGGGACGGCAGCCGAGCCCTCGATCTCATCCTGGGTCTTCTGCCTCGGGTGGCCCGGGCATAGGCGAAATGAAAGACGCTGCGAGAAAACCGGTCCCAGGTAGCGTTGGGAACGTGCCCGACAGAGACGGCCTCATCGTCTGCGGCGAGACACTCGTTGATCTGGTTCCGGCGGCTGGCGGATTGTGGCGCCCGGTGCCCGGAGGCGGCCCGTACAACACCGCGATCACGGCCGCGAAGATGGGTGTTCGGACCGCGCTTCTCACCCATGTGTCCGGCGATGCGTTCGGGCGTCAGTGCGTACAGAATCTGACCGAGGTAGGTGTCGATGAATCGTTGGTCATGCGTCATGACGTTCCGACGACATTGGCCGTCGCCGACGTCGACCAACACGGAGCGGCCCAGTATCAGTTCTACTGGCAGGGAACCGCCAATGATGTTGGGCCCTCGTCACTTCCCGATCCGGTGCGCGTTCCGGTGGCCATCTGGGCGGGGTCGATCGCCAGCGTGCTCTGGCGTGAGCGCGACGAGTTACGCGCGTGGATCATGCGGCACTATGCGGCCATTCCGCTCACCTTCGACGTGAACGTGCGCCCCACGCTCGTCACCGACCGGGAGACGTACGTCGCGCGCATTGCCCCCTGGTTGTCCATTGCGGAGGTGGCGCGGGCCAGCACCGAAGATCTTGAATTCCTGTACCCGGGCGCGTCGGTCGAGGGCGTGGTTGGCCGCTGGTTCGACGAGCACCCGCGCCTCGAGATCGCAGTGGTCACCTGTGGGGCGGCGGGGTCGTTGGCCTTCCAGCGGGGTGAACCGTCGCCACTGCACGTCCCTGCCCACGAGGTCGCCGTCGTCGACACTGTCGGCGCCGGTGACACGTACACCGGCGTCTTCCTCGACGGGTTCTATCAGCGTCGACTCGATCTGCCTGAGGCGTTGCGGCGGGCGGCGGTGGCCGCGGCGATCACCTGTAGCCGGCCCGGGGCGCAACCGCCGGATGCGGCCGAGCTGACCAAGGAGCTGCGCCGGCTGGCGCCCTAGAGTTCAATACAGAACAACCGAGGCCTAGGTGAGGGGAACGCATGCGATCGGTGGTGGGGGCGCTGACGGTGGCACTGGGCGCCGTGCACCCGGCCGTCGCCCTCGCCGAACCTTCACCACACGTGCCGCCCGCGTCCATCGATCGACTCATGTTCAGGCAGCACGAGGCGGAACAGGTGATGGGCGTCGGTCTCCCCAACATTCACCGGCAGAGTGCGACCTTCGCATCGGACACCGATCGGCCGGATTGCGGAAGCGTTGTGTTGGCTTCTGTGTCGAGCTACGACCGGTCCTCCTATGTGGCGGCGCACTCCCAAGCGCTGTGGGATCACCCGGGCTGGTTCACCTTGGTCGATCAAAGTGTGGCGGTGTTCAGCACGGATGAGGAGGCCCGAGACTTCGCGCGGAGTGAAGCCGACCGCTGGCGCAAGTGCGAACAGCAGACGATCAACGTCTCCGAGCAGTCGATCGATGGCACCACTCTGACGGCGACGGTGGACATCCGGGGCGTCACACAGGTCGACAACGTTCTGGCCGTCGTCTACGGAAGGAACGATGCCGCGTATGCCGCATGCCAGCACGTGCTTCTCGGAGAACGCAATGTCGCCATTGACATTCGCACCTGCTCAACGGTTTCCAAGAGTGGTGGTGAGCGCGCCTTCGAATTGATGAAAATTGTCGGCCCGCGAGTGTGGGAGGTCTGAGTCATGAGAATGTCGGCGATGACGGTCGTGCTGATGGTGCTCGCACTGGCATTCGCGGCGCCCGCTTCCGCCGAGCAGGGCGCGCCGATACCGCCCGCCGCGATCGACGATCTGATGGTGACACCGGAAGAGGCGTCCTCTGTTATGGGAGCAGCTTTTCCGGTCGTCGATCGGCGCACCGCCCTCTCCGACCTCACGACGGACAGACCGGACTGCGGCAGCGTGGTCGGCCCGTCAGTGGCCACCTACGACCGCGGTCCGTACATGGCCGCGCACGAGCAGTACTTGCAGGACAGCTCACCGTGGAACGTGCAGGTTGCACAACGCATCGCTGTTTTCCCCACGGATGCCGAGGCACGTAACTTCGCCTCCAGTGAGATGGACATGTGGTTGAGGTGTGCGAAGCACACCGTGCACGACTCCGCGCAATGGAGGTACGTGATCGGCTCGTTGCACCGAGACGATGACGCGGTAGTTGGTTCCTACGTGATGATTACGAACGACGGAGCACGCATGTCCTGCTCGCGTGTGCTGGCCAGGGTTCGCAACACCGCGACCGATCTACGCGGATGCTCGGCGGGCCCGGAAAGTTACCAACGGCTGCTGGGGATCGCGAAGATCATCGGACCGCGCTACGACGCCGCCTGAACACACACCGCACGCCGGGGATTGACCGATGTCTGCAGGGTGGCCACCGCAGATCCGGCCTGGGTCACCGCGAACCGGTACAGGTCGGCCATGTTCGCGGTGCTCCCCGCGATGGTGCCATCCGGCAGCCGCGCCTCGCCGCGGGCGACGGTGACCGGCAATTGGCCCAAGTGATAAGCGCCGTCCGGCATTCCGGCCGCACACATCGCATCGGTGACAAGAGCGATCCGGTCGGGGCCCACCGTGGCCAGCACCATTCGGTAGATCGCGGGGTGGACGTGGACACCGTCGGCGATCAGCTCGATGGTCACCTCTGGGCTTTCCAGGAGCGCCGGGATGGGGCCGGGTTCGCGGTGGTGGATCGGGCGCATGGCGTTGAAGAGATGAGTGGCGACCGTCGCGCCAGACGAAATGGCTTGCAATGTCTGCTCATACGTAGCATCGGTGTGTCCCACCGCGGCCACCACGCCTCGCGCGACGAGTAACTCGATGGCCGGGATGGCGCCCGGAAGTTCGGGCGCGATGGTGACCATCCGAATGTGCCCGGCCCCGGCGTCCAGTAGCCGCTCCAGCTCGGCGAGATTCGGTGTGCGCAGCAGGCGTGGATCATGAGCACCGGCATACCGTGGTGACAGCCAGGGGCCTTCGAGGTGAATCCCGGCGATGCCATCCGCACCCGCCATCCCGGCAAGCACACGCACGGCGCCAAGCAACTCATCGGGCGCCAGGGTCACCAGGCTGGCCAGCATGCCGACAGTTCCATGAGACTGATGCCATTCTGCGGCAACACGATTGGCCTCAGGGTCGTCTCCGAATGACGCGCCGCCTCCGCCGTGCACGTGCATATCAAAAAACCCGGGCATGGTCACTGTCGCTTCACAGCGTTTCGGTCACCTTGGATAAACCTCTGGGTACATCTGGATTTTCGCCGCGTCCGATCGCCAACTGCATCGCGAGTAGCTGCAGCGGGAGAATGGCCAACATGGGCGAAAGTTCCTCGAGCGTCGGCTCCAGCGTCACGCCCAAACCGGTGGCCGCCACAGCGTCCGCCGACCCCACACAGCACACGTCCGCCCCGCGTCCGGCCAGCCGGTGCAGCACCTCATTCATGGCACGTCCCCCGACTCCGTCGGGCACGATCGCGATCACCGGTACCTGTGGGTCGATCATCGCCAGTGGGCCGTGCAACAGATCGGCTCCTGAGAAGGCCTGAGCAGAAAGATAACTCGTTTCCATCAGCTTGAGGGCGGCCTCACGCGCCGTCGGGTATGAGTAGCCGCGACCGGTGGTGACCAAGCGTGACGCGAAGCGGTAGCGGGTGGCCAGCTGCTGCACGACGGCGCTGTGCAGGATCTCCTCGCCGCGTTCGGGGAGCAGGTTGACTGCCGTATTGTCGCGGCCCGCAATATCGGTGAGCAGTAGATACAGTGCCAGCAGTTGCGCGGTGTACGACTTGGTGGCGGCAACGGCGAGTTCGGGTCCGGCCAACACGTCTACGTGGTATTCGGCGGCGGTCGCCAGTGCGGATGTCGGGGCGTTGGTCACGGCCACGGTCAGCGCGCCCTGCTCGCGTGCCACCGACAGCGTCTGCACCAGGTCGGGGGAACCGCCCGATTGGCTGACCCCGATCACCAGCACACCCGAAAGGTCGGGGCGCGCACCGTAGGTGGTCATGGTCGACGGCGAGGCCAGTCCCGCGGGGACTTGCAGGATGATCTCGGTGAGGTATTTGCCATACAGCGCCGCATGGTCACTGGTCCCCCGCGCGACGAAGAGCACGAAGCGGGGCCGGTACTCGACGATCTTCGCTGCCACCTCCGCAATCGCGGCCCGGCCGTCAGAGAGCAGCCGCCCCCACACGGCTGGCTGTTGGCGGATCTCGTCAGCCATATGCGTCCCCGCGGTCATGCCTTCTCCAATCCGTCGACATCGGCCCCGGCTAGGGCCAATGCTCCAAATACCGGTTCACGTTGCAGCACAGCAATATCCGAAACGCCGGTGGTCCGTGTGCGTTCGATGATATCGGCGACCAAGCCCGGCTGGTTGACCAGCAGGCCCCCGCCGAGCACCACGGGCAGTCCAGGGCCCAATCGTATGCAGACACCCTCGATCAACGCGGCCAAGTCCACGGCTGTTTGTCTGGTGATCACCTTGGCGGCCTCGTCACCGGCCGCTGCGAGGTCGAAAACCAGCCCCGCCATCTTGGCCCAATAGCGCCGTTCGGAGTGGGCATAGAAATGGTCGAGTAGCTGAGCGGGCTCGGTCACGCCACACTCAGAGGCGAACCTCCGCGACAGCGCATCTGGCGGGTCGCCTCTGTCTGACAGGGAGAGCGCGTGCCGCACAGCAGATCTCGACACGCCGTAGCCGCTGCCCTCGTCCCCGAGGAGGTATCCCCAACCCCCTACCCGCGCCGCGGTGCCGTCGGCGCGTTTTCCCCACGCCACTGACCCGGTACCGGATATCACCGCGATACCTGCCGTCAGACCGCCCGCGGCGAGGATCAGCTGTGTGTCGTGCACCGCGGTGATGTCGGCGTGGGGTGCGTGCGGTCGCAGCAGCCGAATCAGGGTTTGCGCACCCTCCTCGGTATCCACACCGGCCGATCCGGCGCTCACGCGGGAGATGTCGCCGTAGTTCAGCTGGGAAAAGATTTCGGCGAATACGGTTTTCGCCTGTTCTTCGGTCACCGACTGCAGGTTCGCACTCCCGGCCAGCGCCTCGCCGATCACCTTGCCACCCGAGACGGCCAGCGCGCGGGTCTTAGATCCGCCGATGTCGATTCCGACTATCACGCCGCCTGCTATGTCTCGGGCCACTTGCCCCCGCTTTCCCAGAAGTGCCGGATCTCTTCGAGGTCGCGGCCCTTGGTCTCCGGGGCCAACAGATAGACGAACACGAGGGCCGCCAATGCGAGAGCGCCGAATACGCCGAACGCCACCACGCCGCCGAGCGCGGTCAACAACGTCAGGAAGTACATGGACACAATGGCGTTCGCCACGAGATCCGATGTCAGCATGGCGCTAGCGCCATAGGAGCGCAGCCGTGCCGGGAAGCTCTCGCCCGCGTACACCCATACCAGCGAGCCGAATCCGAAGGTGAAGCCCACCGCGATGAGCACGATGCCGAGGAACCCGAGGACGGTCAGCACGCCTCCGAACGAGGATCCGCCGACTGCGAATACACCGACCAGCAGCGCGTCGGCAATGATCATGATGGTGATACCGATCATGAGGATGGGCCGGCGGCCCATCCGGTCGATGGTCGACATGGATACGAACACTGCCAGTAGTGCGGCCACCTGAACGAGTGCCGGGAGCCC
The DNA here is from genome assembly GCF_002013745.1 of Mycobacterium sp. D16Q16. Taxonomy (NCBI): domain Bacteria; kingdom Bacillati; phylum Actinomycetota; class Actinomycetes; order Mycobacteriales; family Mycobacteriaceae; genus Mycobacterium; species Mycobacterium sp. D16Q16. The sequence continues at coordinate 164,786 of NZ_MAEY01000022.1, read as the reverse complement.
GAGTTTGGCGAAGTATCCCGACATGCCCATCGCCTCGAAGATGCGAGGCCCGTAGTAGACGACAGCGTTGATGCCGGTGATCTGGATGAAAAAGCCAAGGCCGACAACGAAAAACGTTGCCCTGTTATAGGGCGGAGTGATCATCTCTCGTAACCGCGCCAGCACCGAACCGCCGCCCTCGGCCCGCAACGCCTCAGTGATCTCGTCGAGCTCGTGGTCGATATCGATATCCGGATCCACCGCGGCCAGGATCTCACGCGCACGTGCACGGTCACCACGCATCATGTACCAGCGGGCGGTGTCGGGGAGCTTGCGCAAGGCGATCAGCACCAGCGCGGCCGGGATGGCCGCCAGGCCCAGCATCAGTCGCCAGCTGCCGGTGGACGACAACGCCCAGGCAATGAGGTACCCGGCGATGATGCCCGTTACGCAGGCCAGTTGGTAGAGCACCAGCATGGAGCCGCGGATCTTGGTGGGGGAGGACTCGGCGACGAACACCGGCACCACCACCACCGAGATTCCCACCGTCACCCCAAGTAGGGTTCTGGCCGCGACCAGCGTTGTCAGGTCGATGGCCAGCGCGGACAACAGGGAGAAGATTCCAAACGTTGCGGCCACCAAGACCATTGACCGCTTCCGGCCAATCCGGTTGGACAGTGGCCCACCGATGAGTGCGCCGACGATCTCGCCGATCACCACCGCGGTGGCGGCCACCTGTTGGTCGTGGGTGGACAGGTGTAGGTCATCGGTGAGGAACAGCAGCGCTCCCGCGATGTTGGAGGAGTCGTATCCGTAGATAACGCCAACCGCTGCGGCGGTGACGGCCACCATCAGGCCCAGACGCGACGTTGCGCGGAGGTCGGTGATCAGGCTCATCCCACGTATTAGACACTGATGAGCGCTTGCGTGAAGAAGATTAGGTGCCGATGAGCGCTTGCGTGAAGCAGATTGGATGACTGTGAAGATCGGTGTTGTCGCTCCCGTGGAGCTCGGGATTACCGCAGAACCAGACAAGATCCTCGAATTCGCGCGTGCCGCGGAACGCCTGGGATTCAGCGAGATCTCCGTGGTGGAGCATGCCGTCGTCATCGGAAATACGCAGAGCACCTATCCCTATTCGCCGACCGGGCAGTCGCACCTGCCCGATGACGTCGATATCCCCGACCCGCTTGAGCTGCTGTCCTTCATCGCGGGCGCCACCACAACCCTGGGGCTGTCCACCGGGGTGCTGGTGCTACCGGACCACCACCCCGTGGTGCTGGCCAAGCGCCTGGCCACTCTCGACCGGCTGAGCCGGGGGCGGCTGCGAATATGCCTGGGCGTGGGGTGGATGCGCGAGGAGATCGAGGCGTGCGGCGGCGATTTCGATCGTCGGGGCCGAGCCACCGATGAGGCCATCGTGGTCATGCGTGCGCTGTGGTCCACGGACGGTCCCGCGGCATACGATGGCGAGTTCTATCGATTCAAGGACGCCTATTCGTATCCCAAACCGGTACAGCCGCAGGGTGTCCCGCTGTATATCGGCGGGCACAGCAAGGCCGCGGCGCGCAGAGCGGGGCGACTGGGCGACGGTTTTCAGCCGCTGGGTCTGGTCGGTGAGGACCTGTCGGCCGCGGTGGCCGTCATGCGCGCGGAGGCAGCTGACAGGGGCCGAGATCCCGCGGAGATCGATCTCGTGCTCGGCCATGGTCTGCATCGCGTGGATCAGGCGGCGCTGGACCAGGCTCAACAGATCGGGGCGGGGCGCATGTTGCTCTCGGCCTCGCGGCGCGCCACCACCCTGGAGGCAGTGCTCGACGAGATGGCTGAGTGCGCTAGCCGACTCGAACTGGCCGGTCCTCACTGAACACCACGACCGGCTCGCGGCGGGAGAAGACCCAGCCTGCGGGTCCGCGCTCGTAAGTGTCGAGATAGCGCACGGCCATCACATTGTCGTGAAACGCGTCGCGGTTTCCGTCCGTCCCGCGCACATAGATGTGGTGGGCCATGCAGTACACCTCGCCCGTCGCGGTATCGCCGTTGACGGTCGCCGTCTGCTGCCCGAGCAGGTGATACGTCGCGTGCAGCGGTTTGAGAGCGGCGACAATCGAATCCGCGATGGCCTGCCGACCGCACAGGACGGCCACATCGCCCTTGCGCAGCAGGGCCGGCGGGCGCACCAACTCGGCCTCTGCAGAGAACAGCGCCACGAGTTCCTCGAGATCACGGCTATCGGCGGCACGGGCATACCGGGCGACAAGATCCTGGATGGCGAGTCGGTCATCGGTCACGGATACAAAGCCTATGGGGCCTGGACCTCCCAACCAACCGATCGGTTATGGTGCGGCTCATGGATATCAATGGTGTGTCTGCAATCGTCACGGGTGGTGCCTCGGGTCTCGGCGCCGCAACTGCTCGCCTGCTCGCCGCACAGGGCGCCAAGGTCGTCATCGCCGACGTCCAGGACGAAAAGGGTGAGGCTCTGGCCAAGGAACTCGGTGGCGCTTTCGTGCACACCGATGTCACCAGCGAGGCCGACGGCATCGCCGCCGTCGACGCGGCCAAGGAGCTCGGCCCGGTGCGCGTGCTCATCAACTGCGCGGGCGTGGGCTGGCCCGGTCGCACCATCGGCAAGGACGGCCAGTACGCCTCGGCGCACTCGCTGGACATCTTCTCCAAGGTCATCGGCATCAACCTCATCGGCTCGTTCAATCTGATCCGTCTCGCGGCCACCGCGATCAGCCAGGAAGAGCCTGTCGACGAGTTCGGTGAGCGCGGTGCCATTGTCAACACCGCATCCGTCGCGGCCTTCGACGGCCAGATCGGGCAGGCCGCCTACTCGGCCTCCAAGGGCGGCATCGTCGGCATGACTCTTCCGATCGCGCGCGATCTGTCGGTCGTCGGCATCCGCGTGAACACCATCGCACCGGGTCTGATCGACACCCCGATCTACGGTGAGGGCGAGTCCGCGCAACAGTTCAAGGACCGCCTGGCGCCGAACGTGCTGTACCCGCAGCGCCTGGGTAACCCCGAAGAATTCGCGTCGCTGGCCCTCGAGCTCGTCACCAACAGCTACATGAACGCCGAGACGATTCGCATCGACGGCGGGGCCAGGCTTCAGCCGAAGTAGGCCACTTGTCGGTGGCCTATGGAACATTGGAGAGATGGCCACCACTTCGACAGTGGAGACACTGTCGAACGCGGACGAGGCTGCCGAGCACATCGCTCGGCAGGCCTTCGTCGACGCACACGTTGGAACGGTCGGGCTGGAGCTGGAGGCTCATAGCGTCGAGCTGGCTGCCCCGCACCGCAGGGTCAGCTGGAATCGGTTGCATGAGATCGCGGACTCGGTTCCCGATCTGCCCGGGTCCAGCACAATCACGTTTGAACCGGGTGGGGCCGTCGAGCTCTCCGGTCCCCCGCGTGCCGATGTATTGTCCGCGATCTCGTCGATGCGGGCCGATCACGCGATCTTGACCTCGACATATCGCGACGCGGGGGTGGCGCTCGCCAGCCTGGGCACCGACCCGTTGCGGACCCCCGAGCGCGTCAATCCCGCTGCGCGATACGCCGCGATGGCCAGTCATTTCGGTGCGGCTGGTTTCAGCGAGGCCGCGCTGCAGATGATGACCTGTACCGCGTCATTGCAGGTCAATCTGCAATCCGGGACATCAGGTCAGTGGCGAGACAGGTTCGCGTTGGCACAACGGATCGGCCCGACAATGGTGGCGCTTTCGGCGGCCTCGCCCATGCTCGCGGGGCGCCGGACGGGGCGGCGAAACACCAGGCAGTGGATCTGGGACAACCTGGATCCGCGGCGGTGCGCCCCGGTTGAGATTGGCCCTGACCCGACCGATTCCTGGGTCCGGTACGCGCTGCGGGCACCCGTCATGTTGGTGCGAAACAAGGACGGCGCCGAAGCGGTTGTTACCCATGTGCCGTTCCAATCCTGGGTCGACGGGAGCGTGCGCCTCGCAGGGCGTGCTCCCACCACCGAAGACCTCGACTATCACCTGACCACTCTCTTTCCGCCGGTGCGGCCACGCCGCTGGCTGGAGCTGCGATACCTGGATGCCGCACCGGACTGGTGGTGGCCCGCGCTGGCCTTCACAGCGGTCGCGGCGCTGGACTATCCGCGGGTCGCCGATATCGCCGCGGAGACGGTTGAACCGGTTGGCGACGCCTGGGAGGCAGCGGCGCGGGACGGCCTGGCGGATCCCGCCCTGCACGCGGCCGGGCGCCGGCTGGTGTCGGCGGCATGTGCGGTGGCGCCGGCCGAGTTGGCCGCGGATATGGCATTCCTGCTTGAGCGTGTCGAGGAAGGTCGTTGTCCTGCAGACGACTTCATGGACAATGTCGCCGAGTACGGGGTGGAGCAGGCCTTCTCCGGGGCGGCGCGATGATCCGGGAGGATTTAGCGCGGGATCTTGAAGCGGCCCGTGTGCGCACGTTGACGATCACCGACCACGATGATGCGGAGCTGCATCGTCAGTACGACCCGTTGATGAGTCCTTTGGTGTGGGACCTCGCCCATATCGGCCAGCAAGAAGAGTTGTGGCTGCTGCGCGGTGGAGATCCGCGTAGGCCGGGGATGCTGCCCGGTGACATCGAGTCCCTCTACGACGCCTTCCAGCATCCCCGAGCCAGCAGGGTGCAGTTGCCACTGCTCTCACCGGCCCAGGCGCGGTCCTTCTGTCACGAGGTGCGGGGCCGGGTTTTGGACCGGCTCGAGACGTTGCCCTCCGATGGTTCCGCGCGGTCGGACGAATTCGTCTACTCCATGGTGCTCAGCCATGAGCATCAACATGACGAAACCATGTTGCAGGCCTTGTCGATTCGCCGTGGTGCCGCATTGCTGGAGCGTGTTGACCCGTTGCCGCCGGGACGTCCCGGGGTGGCGGGAACCTCGGTGCTCGTGCCGGCGGGCCCATTTGTGCTGGGCGTCGATGCGAGCGACGAGCCGTTCTCGCTCGACAATGAACGGCCCGCGCATGTGGTGGATCTCAAGAGCTTCCGGATAGGCCGGGTTCCGGTGACCAACGCCGAGTGGTCGGCATTTATCGCCGACGGTGGATACCGGCACCAGGAATTCTGGACCGAGGCTGGGTGGGCATACCGATGCGCGGAAGACCTCACGGTGCCCAAGTTTTGGAACTCGGGCGGAACCCTCACGCGGTTCGGTCGTGAGGTGGAGATCGTGCCCGACGAGCCGGTGCAGCATGTCAGCTTTCACGAGGCACAGGCCTACGCAGCCTGGGTGGGAGCACGATTGCCCACCGAAGCCGAATGGGAAAAGGCCTGCGTCTGGGATCCGGAAGCTTCTGCGCGACGGCGTTTTCCGTGGGGCGAAGATCCGCCGAGCCGAAACCGGGCCAATCTGGGCGGGGGTGCGCTGGGGCCGGCCCCGGTCGGGGCGTATCCCGAGTCGGCATCGGCCTGCGGTGCTGAGCAGATGCTCGGCGATGTATGGGAGTGGACGACATCCCCGCTGCGGCCGTGGCCCGGGTTCACGCCGATGATCTATCAGCAGTACAGCGAGCCCTTCTTCGAAGGTTCGGGGGCCGGCGACTATCGCGTGCTTCGCGGAGGTTCGTGGGCGGTGGCACCGTCGATCATGCGGCCCAGCTTCCGGAACTGGGATCATCCGATCCGGCGGCAAATATTCAGCGGCGTTCGTCTGGCCTGGGACGTCTAGCATGTGCCGTCATCTGGGCTGGCTGGGCGAGCCGCGCAGTCTTGCGTCGCTGATACTTGAACCACCGCATGGCCTTCTCGTGCAGTCATATTCGCCGCGGCGTCAAAAGCATGGTCTGGTGAACGCCGACGGCTGGGGCGCCGGATTCTTCGCCGATGGTGCGGCCCACAGGTGGCGCGGTGCACGGCCGCTGTGGGGCGATGCGTCCTTCTCCTCGGTGGCCCCGGTGCTACGCAGCCGATGCGTGGTGGCGGCGGTTCGTTCCGCCAGTGCCGGAATGCCCATCGACGAGTCCGCGGCCGCGCCATTCACGGACGGAACCTGGCTGTTGTCGCACAACGGGATCGTCGATCGCGCTGCGGTGGGTGAAGTCTTTGGCGCTGAATCGGTGGTGGACAGTGCGGTGTTGGCGGCACGCATCTTCGCCGCGGGGCCCGAGAACCTGGGGGAGACGGTGCGTCGCGTTGGGGCCGCAGATCCCGGGGCTCGACTGAACATTCTGGCGGCCAACGGAAATGAGTTGATCGCCACGACGTGGGGCGACACCCTGTCGATCTTGGCGGCCGCCGACGGTGTGGTGGTGGCGAGTGAACCGTACGACGACGACCCGTCTTGGGTCGACATCCCGGACCGGCAAGTGGTGCGGGTACGCGATGGGAAGGTGGAGGTGGTGCCATTATGACCATGACCCTAGAGAATCACTTAGCCTCTGGAGCGGCAGCAGAAGCACTACGGCGCGATGTCCGGCGAGGCCTCACCGCAGACGCGAAATCGCTTCCCCCGAAATGGTTTTACGACGAGGTGGGCAGCGATCTGTTCGATGAGATCACTCGGCTGCCGGAGTACTATCCGACGCGGACCGAGGCGGGCCTGCTCCGCGCCCATGCGGGCAGTATCGCTGAGGTGTCCGGCGCCGACACCCTGGTAGAGCTCGGCAGCGGGACCTCCGAGAAGACCCGGATGCTGCTGGATGCGTTGGCTCCCAGTACCTTCATCCCCTTCGATGTAGACTCCGGTGTGCTACGTGCGGCGGGAGATGCGCTCGTCGATGAGTACCTGGGGATGCGGGTCCGCGCGGTGTGTGGAGACTTTGAGAGGGATCTTTCGCGGATCCCGCGGGAAGGGCGGCGGTTGGTTGCCTTCCTGGGCTCCACCATCGGGAATCTGACCACCGAACCGCGGGCGCGATTCCTGGCTGATGTCGCGGGTGCACTCGATTCCGGTGAAATGCTGCTATTAGGAACAGATCTGGTCAAGGATACCGAGCGTCTGGTGCGGGCCTACGATGACAGCGCCGGAGTGACCGCAGCCTTCAACCGCAATGTGCTGGCAGTGATCAATCGTGAACTTGACGCGGATTTCTCTCTCGAGGATTTCGAACACGTCGCCCTGTGGAACGGCGACGAGGAGCGCATGGAGATGTGGCTGCGGTCGGTGTGTGATCAGCGGGTGAGGATCGAGGCCCTGGATCTCGCCGTCGAATTCGGGGCGGGCGAGATGATGCTGACGGAGGTGTCCTGCAAGTTCCGGAAGGAGGGCGTCGCGCGCGAGTTGGCCGCTGCGGGTCTGGATCAGACGCATTGGTGGACTGACGATTCCCATGATTTCGGACTATCGCTGGCAGTGAAGCGGTGAGCCTGGGTGAGCAGTGGAGGCAGGGCAGGCCGCCGGTTCTCGGCGTGCACGTGGACTCGGCAGCCTGCTCGCGGCAGAGCATCGAGACCATTCGTGCGGTGGCTCAGCATGCCGAACATGAGGCGCAGATCGGCGGCTACGTGGCGCAGGAGGCTGCGACACCGGTGCTCGACGCCGGGCGTGCCGCGGTGCGGAAGTTGACGGGCATGCCCGAGGCACAGGTTCAGTTCACCACGGGCGCCGCCGATGCTCTGCGTACGCTCCTGCAGTCGTGGCCGGTCGATGCCGGACGGGTTGTTGCCTGTCTGCCAGGAGAATTCGGCCCGAATCTGATGATCATGAACCACTTCGGATTTACGCCGGTGTGGCTGCCGGTTGACGGGGATGGCCGCGCCGATGTCGACGGGATCGAGGCGTTTCTACGCCGCGAGAAGGTGGACCTGGTGCATTTCACGGTCGTCGGCAGCCACCGTGGCACCGTGCAACCCGGTGCGGAGGTGGTCGCATGCGCGCGAGCGGCCGGGGTGCCCGTCGTGGTCGATGCCGCGCAGGCCCTTGGCCATGTCGACTGCACCTACGGTGCCGACGCCATGTACGCACCGTCACGCAAGTGGTTGGCCGGGCCGCGCGGGGTGGGCGTGCTTGCCGTCAATCCGGATCTTGCACATCTGATTCCGCAGTGGGCCGGCCATGTGGAAGCGCATGTGGCGGGCTGGGTGGGTCTGTCGGTCGCCGTGGGGCAGCATCTGGCGGCTGGCCCCGCCGAGGTTCAGAGCGCCTTGGCCGAGCGCGGACGATCGGCACGAAAGATCCTGGGGGATCTCACGGATTGGCGGGTAGTGGAATCCGTGGACGAGCCCAGTGCCATCACCACACTGGAGCCCGTCGGGGATATCGACGTCGTGGCCGTGCGGACGCGCCTCATCGCGGAACACTCGATCGTGACGACCGCTGCCGAGACGGTGCGCGCGCCGTTCGAGATGACCACGCCGGTGCTGCGGATCAGCGCGCATATCGACGGCACCGACGAGGAGCTGGAATTGGTGGCCAAGGCCCTCCGGACATGACGAGGTCTTGGCGGGTAGTGATACCGATCATTATTCTGGTCGCCGCGTCCGCTACGCCCGCGGCGCACGCCGAACCGGAATTCCCCGACGTTAGTTCCTTTGCAGCCGTGGAACTTAAGGACTACGGGGTGGGCCTGGACTTTCTCGGGACGTCACAGGGCTATCAGTTCACCTCCCCTGCGGGGTACCGCTGCCGGATTTACCACGTGGCCAAGGCATACCCGGACAAGTTTGGGCAATGCTGGGGCAACCTACCCGGAACCACCGAGAACGTGGTCCTCGTGTCCGATTTTCAGGAGGCTCGTTTCGAGACGCGCGACCTTGCCACGTTCGATAAGTACTCGGTCTGGTCGGACGGGCGTGAGGTCGAAAAGACCTTCGAGCCTGGCGACTACAAACCGTTGCCTGTAGGCGGACGAATTTATGACCCGTCGTCGGCTACCTGTGTGGTGGACGCACACATGACCGCGTGCGTCACCGAACAAAACCCCACCAATGGCGACCGACATGGGTTTGTGTTGTCTCCGGAGGGGTACCGGCTCTTCTAAGCTCCGGGCCCGGCGGCCCCACCCGAACATTTAGTCCAATGCCTACAAGCCGCTTCCCTCAGGGATGAAATTGGTCGAAGAATCGGTCTCCCCATGCAGTGCGGCGTGCGAGACCAGCTGACCGCATGCCAGGCACAGGGATTCGGGCCAGATCCGACGCAGACTACGACGCACGGCTTTGTGCTCTCGCTTAACGACAGTCGGGCTGTCCGGAGCAGCGATTGGGTAGAGCCCGTCCAAATGTAGGTAGCCCGCTACTCGTGCTGGGGTCGATGGGTCGATGCCATGGTTGGTGGCGTCCGCGCAGTGCGGGCGAAGCTATCGAACAGGCAAGGGCTTCTCATGAGTAACTGGCAGTGGATGGGCAACTATGCGGATGCTCCGGCGGCGGTGACTGCGGCCAATCAAGCAGGGAGCGGCGCCGGTGAGGCAGTCTATGCGGCCAACGACGCCGGGACTGTCGGGCTCTATCTCCTCAGATAGCTCAGGCGGGGGAACCAGATAGCGCTATGTGCATGTCGCTCATCCAACATCGCACCATCCTGTCCCGAAAGGCAAAGCCGTGCCCGATTATGCGTCCCCTCTGAGTCCCCTCCCCATCTGCACCACGATCGACGAAGTCGTCGCGGCGATCGACTCCATCATCGCGTGGTCCATGGAGGCGGCTAGCAGCCTCGGGTACTTCGCAGCGCTCTACAAGCGGATAACCCTCGCTGTCGGCATCGCGATTGAGCAACACGTGTTCCAGGATGGCGCACGGATGGAACGGTTTGATGTGGAGTTTGCCGGGCGCTATTTCGCTGCGCTGAATCGCTACTTCTACCCAGGCCAGTACGGAAAACCAGCGCACTCGTGGCAGGTGACATTCGAGGCGGCTCACCTGGAGCAGCCGATCCTGGTGCAGCACATGCTCGCTGGGGTCAATGCACATATCGGCCTCGATCTTGGAATCGTCGCCCAGGGTGTCGCGGGCGGCGCGCAATTGCCGTCGTTACGTGAGGATTTCAATCGGCTCAACGCAGTACTGGCCAGTCAGGTAAACGGTGTGGTAGCAGACATCAACGAGCTCTCTCCGGTGCTGGCCGACTTGTACGCGGTGCTCCAGGAACAGCAGATCGCAGTGATCAACGAGGCGGTCAAAGTGTTTCGTGATAGCGCATGGCGATTCGCCGTAGTGCTAGCCGCTATGCCGGATATTCTCGATCCAGGCGTAATTCTGGCGCGTGATCTGCAAGTCGCACAGCAAGGAGCGCTGGCCTACAGCCCGCCTGCGTCAATCGCCGTGTTTGTCAACGCAATCGCCGCGCGAGAGAGCCGCGATGTGGTGGAGAACCTGCGGGTGCTGGACCGAATTGCGGCGACACCGGCACCGATATGCACCGTGATGTGATGCGGCACGCCACGTTCAGATCAGCTTCCAGGTGTGCACGGGCTCGTTGGAATGCATGTACTCGCAATACATCCGGAGCATCTCGCTGAGCGCCGCCTTGCGCGTCAACCCGCGCTCCTGCAGCGCGCCGACTGTGTGTGTCTGCCAGGCCGCGCCGTTGATGCCCGATGTCGCACGCGCCTCGATGACACCGAGATAGCGTTCGCGTACCTCGGTGGCCACACCCCAGCGTTGCAACCCCTCATGGGCCATGGGCAGCAGGTGTCGCAGCGTCAATTCATCGGCGGTCATCTCACCGACGCCGGGCCAGTACATCCGGGCCTCCGCGCCACGCCGCGCACCTTCGAGGAAATTGTCATGGGCTGCAGCGAAAGTCATCTTGGTCCACACCGGGCGGTCATCCTCGGACAGCGCTCGCAGCGCACCGTAGTAGAACGCGGCGTTGGCCATCACGTCGATGACCGTCGGCCCGGCGGGCAACACCCGATTCTCCACGCGCAGATGCGGGGTGCCGTTGACGACGTCGTAGATCGGCCGGTTCCAGCGGTAGATGGTGCCGTTGTGCAACCGCAGTTCCTGAAGCCGTGGTGCCCTCCCGGCAGCGAGCTCGGCCACGGGGTCCTCGTCGGAGATCTCCGGCAGCAGCGATGGGAAGTAGAGGACGTTCTCTTCGAACAGGTCGAAGATCGAGGTGATCCAGCGCTCGCCGAACCACACCCGTGGCCGCACCCCTTGCACCTTGAGTTCCTGCGGGCGGGTATCGGTGGACTGCGTGAAGAGCTCGATGCGCGTCTCCGCCCACAAGGACTTGCCGAAGAAGAAGGGTGAGTTGGCGGCCAGCGCCAGCTGCGGACCGGCCAGCAGCTGGGCGGCATTCCAGTTGGCGGCGAAGTCATCGGGTGCCACCTGCAAGTGCAGCTGCATGCTGGTGCACGCCGATTCCGGGGCGATCGAGGGCGACCTGACGCTGAGGCGCTCGGCACCGGCAATATCGATCTGCATGTCCTCGCCGCGGGCGGTGAACACGGCGTCGTTCAACGCCCGGTACCGGGAGGACGGACTCATCCACGCGCCGTTCAGGTGTTCGGGCATCACCGTCGGCAGGATGCCGATCATCACGATGTGCGCGCCTCGCTCACCGGCGCGCTGCTCGGCGGCATTGAGGCTGGCCCGTACATCGCGCTCGAGTTCGAGGGCGGCCGACCCCGGAAGCGCGCGGGGCGGCACATTCAACTCGATGTTGTAGGCGCCCAGTTCTGTCTGAAAAGCCGGATCGGCGATCGAGGCGAGCACTTCGGTATTCGTCATCGCCGGCTGGTAGTCGCCGTCTACCAGGTTGAATTCGATCTCCATGCCGGTCAGCGGTCGCTCGAAGTCGAATCTGGACTCCGACAGCATGGTCTCGAACACGTCCAGACAGTTCTGCACCTTGGTGCGGTAGGCCCGGCGGTGCTCACCGGTGAACTGGGTGCGTGCGACCTCGTCGCCCATGGGTCGTATTGTTCCTCAACCGGGGCCTCGGACCTGGCGGTTTGCCCGCACGGCGTGCAGGACGATTCGGCGAAAAAAGGTTGAAAAACATGGAACCAAATCAACACCAAGCCCGTCGTATCTGATCAGAGGCACAATCTGGCGACGAACCGCGCCGTCACGTGCGCGCAGGACCGGTTCCTTGGGGAGGTAACTATGAGCGACATCATGAAGGCCAACGGTGCCGAGATGTCACGGCTGGCCAGTCGCGTGGCAGGACGTGCGAAGGATGCGTTTCCTGACGTCGATTTCGAGGCGGCGGCCAACTCGGTCGCCGGTACCGAGTTCGCGGAGGTGCTGCGCGCGGTCAGTGCGGCACTCAAGCGTGCCGGGGGCGGCGCGTCCGATCGCATCGAGAGCATTTCGAACTTTGTGCAGAGCAGCTCGGGCGCGTTGACGGGCCAGGACGCCGTCAACCGTCGCCAGGTGTCCAGGGTTGCGGAGGTCAACCTGTGAGACCGACGATTTCGCAGCTGCGGGGGTGGAACGTCGGCAACCTCGACGCGGCCGCCAAGGCCATCGAGGATGCCAGCAAGAACCTGGACCTATCCATCGACGGGGTGGTCCGCGATCTGGACTCGGCAGAGTCGTTCTGGAAGGGCAAGTCCTTCAAGTCCGCCTACGACCAGGCATCGAGCGAGCAGTCTTCGACCAACCGGCTTTCGTATGCCATCGGCAATGTCGCCGAGGCCGTCCGCGGCGGGCACTCGGCCCTCACCGCGGCGCGTGACAAGGTGATGGCGCTGGTAGACGAGGCCAACGCGAAGGGCCTGCAGGTTGCCGACGACGGCACCGTCACCGCTCCCGAGGGCAATAGGGATCTGCAGGCCGAGGCCCGGCGACTGACCGACGCGATTCGCCAGGCGCTGAAGTCACTGGAAGAGGCCGATCGCGCCTCGTCGAACGATCTGCGTAAGGCATCGGAGACCGTGGACGCTGAGCACAACGCGGCGAGCACCCAGCCCGCAGCGTTCATGCCGGCCAGCAGTGGCGGTGCGGCGAGTGGCTCAATGAGGGCCGGTAGCAGCGGGTTTGGTGGCGGCAGTGGAGGCGGCGGTTTCGGCGGCGGCAGTGGTGGAGGCCACGGCGGTGGTAGCGGGGGCGGCGGGGGCCACAGTGTGCCCGACGGGAGCTACTCCAACACGGGTGCTCCGTCACTGCGCCCGTCGGGTCCGTCGGTCTTTATGAATCTCGACGCCGGTCAGATGGACGTCGCCCGGAAGATCATCGAGGAAGGTCTACGTCGTGGGCTTTCGCCCGAGGCGATTCAGATTGCGTTGGCGACCGCACTTACCGAGTCCGGCCTGCGCAGCCTCGCCAACTCCTCGGTGCCCGATTCGATGATGCTGGCCAATGACGGTGTGGGACATGACCACGACTCGGTAGGGCCATTTCAGCAGCGTCAAAGCTGGGGCGCTACAGCCGATTTGATGGATCCGTCGAGGTCGGCGGGTAAGTTCTACGACCAGTTGGTGAAGGTTTCGGGCTGGCAGGACATGAGCGTTGCCCAAGCCGCACAGGCGGTTCAGCGGTCGGCTTTCCCCGACGCATACGCGAAGTACGAGGCGCAGGCCGCGCAGATTTTCCATCAGATCAGCGGCCGATAGCTGCGCTTCGTCTCGACTGACTGTGGTGCAATCTGGGCATGCCCACGCCGAGACGCACCCAGGAGGAACGTTCGGCAGCCATGCGGTCCCGGTTGCTTGAGGCGACTATCGACTGTCTTGTCGAGTTCGGGTATTCCGGCACCACCACCTCGCGCATCGCGAGCCGCGCTGGCGCCACGCGCGGTGCGCTGATCCACCACTTCCAGTCCAAGTCGGAACTGATGGCCGAATCGGTGCGTCATCTCGCGTTCAAGCGCACCCAGGCGGTGCTCGAAGAGCTGATGTCCATGGATCAGTCCGCCGACCCGGTCGAGCGGTACCTCGACATGCTCTGGCGGATTCACCAGGGGCCGCTGTTCATCGCGATGGTGGAGCTGCTCATCGCGGCGCGCACCGAGCCAGATCTACGCGTACACCTGGACCAGTTCGAAAAGATGGTGCTGCACAATCTGTCGGCGCTTCACGTGCTCGACGACGAGGATCCGACCTCGCCCAAAGACCGCCGCGACTTTGGACTGCTCGCCATGGACATCATCCGCGGCGTCCTCGTCAGCAGCCTGACCGCTTCTCAGGAAACCCGCGATCGTCGCTGGTCCCGGGCCAAGCAGATGCTGGAGCTGCGGCTTCGCGCGCCATCACCCAATGCGCAGAAACAAACTGCACTGTAGGTAAGTGTCCCGGGTATTCCGGGCAAGTTTGGCGCATGTTCACCAAGTACTTCGTTCGATGAACCGGCCGTTCTATGGCCTGGCAATACATCTGTACTGGACCCTTACATTCAGGATAGAACGTATGTTACGTTGACGGCGCCCCCATCGAAGTGCGCGCAAAAGGAGCTTGGAACGATGCCCCCTAAGGCCCCCGAAAAGGTATTTGTCATCGGCGTCGGGATGACGAAATTCGAGAAACCCGGACGACGTGAGGGTTGGGATTACCCGGCCATGGCCAAGGAGTCCGGCACCAATGCGCTGACGGACGCCGGTATTGACTACGACAAGGTGGAAGCCGCCTATGTCGGGTACTGCGCCGGCGAGTCCACCTCCGGCCAGCGTGCGGTCTACGAGCTTGGCATGACCGGCATCCCGGTCACCAACGTGAACAACAACTGTTCGACCGGATCGACCGCCCTGTTCAATGCGGCGCAGGCCATCCGCGGCGGACTCGCCGATGTCACGCTGGCGCTCGGATTCGAGAAGATGCAGCCCGGTTCGCTGGGTGCGACCTTCACCGACCGTGAGCAGCCGATGCAGCGGCACATCGAAGCACTCGCCGGGTTGTTCGATTTCGCCTTCCCGCCCGCGCCCTGGATGTTCGGTGCCGCCGGTCGTGAGCACATGCAGAAGTACGGCACCACCGCCGAGCACTTCGCCAAGATCGGCTACAAGAACCACAAGCATTCGGTGAACAACCCCTATGCGCAGTTCCAAGAGGAATACACACTGCAGGACATCTTGGACGCCAAGGAGATCTACGCACCGCTGACCAAGCTGCAGTGCTCACCGACCTCCGATGGATCGGGTGCGGCCATCCTGGCCTCGGAGCGGTTCGTCGAGGAGAACGGGCTCGGTGACCGTGCCGTCGAGATTGTCGGCCAGGCGATGACCACTGACACCCCGGGGACCCTGGAGTCCAAGTCGGCGATCACGCTCGTCGGATTCGACATGGCCAAGCTCGCGGCGCAGAAAGTGTATGAGCAGGCGCAGATTTCGGCCGATGATGTGGATGTCATCGAACTGCATGACTGCTTCTCGGCCAACGAGCTGATCACCTATGAGGCGCTGGGGCTGTGCGCCGAGGGTGAGGGCGGAAAGCTGATTGACAACGGCGACACCACCTACGGTGGCCGCTGGGTGGTCAACCCGTCGGGTGGCCTGATCTCTAAGGGGCACCCACTCGGTGCTACCGGCCTGGCGCAGTGCGCCGAGCTCACCTGGCAGCTGCGCGGCGATGCCGACAAGCGTCAGGTGGACGGCGCGCAGGTGGCGTTGCAGCACAACCTCGGCCTCGGTGGCGCCTGCGTGGTCACCGCATACCGCCCGGCCAACCGCTGAAAGGGGCTGGGAAGTAATGGCTGACAACAAGTATCCGTTTAACAACGACGGCCTTGATCAGTGGGGTGCCGAGGAGACCATCGAGGTCGACAAGGATCGCCTGATCGCTTACGCCGAGGCCACCAATGACCCGATCGAGGAGCATCGGAAGGGAGAGGTGGCGCCGCCGGTTTTCGCGGTGGTGCCCATCTTCCAGTCTCTGGTCGGAACCACGATGAGTGTTGTTCCCTACCAGCTGATTCCGCGCGTCGTGCACGGCGAGCAGTTCTTCAGGTTCCACCGGCCCATAAAGCCCGGTGACACGTTGGTCGCCAAGTCGAAGATGACCGGCTACGAGGGCATGGAGAACGGCACCCGCGGCACGGTGTATGCCGAAACACGCGATGCCTCGGGTGATCTGGTCAACGAGCAGTACGTGACGTTCTTCTTCCGCAAGTACGACGTGGGTGAGACGCGTGGTGTTCTCGGTCCGAACGTTGTGCTGGATGAGGCGATCAAGGCCAACGGGCCGGCGGCCTCCCTGGTGCAGCATGTCGATGACGACCAGACGTTCCGGTACAGCCCGGCATCGGGCGATCCGATGCCGATCCACCTCGACAACGATGCCGCGGTGGCGGCCGGACTGCCGGGCATCATCGCGCATGGGTTGTGCACCATGGCATTTACGTCATGGGCGGCCCTGACCGAGCTCGCCGACTCGCGCACCGAGCGGCTCAAGGAGCTCGCGGTGCGGTTCGCCAAGCCGGTGCTGCCCGGCCAGGACATCACCACCAGCTTCTGGAAGAACGGTGCCGCCGGCACCTACTCGTACGAGACCAGCGTCGGCGACGACCTCGTCATCAAAAACGGCCACGCCGTTATCGCCTAAGTCATTTGCAGAAGGAGAGGGAATCAACATGGGACAACTTGACGGACGGGTGGCGGTCATCACCGGTGCCGGACGTGGCATCGGCCGTGAGCACGCGCTGCTCTTCGCCCGGGAAGGCGCATCTGTGGTCGTCAACGACCTCGGCGGCGCCAACGATGGCTCCGGGTCGGATGCAGGGCCCGCGCAGGAAGTGGTCGACGAGATCGTGGCGGCCGGAGGCAAAGCAGTTGCGAACACCGACAACATCTCCACCTGGGCGGGTGCCTCGAATCTGGTGAACCAGGCCGTCGAAACCTTCGGCCAGCTGGATGCCGTCGTGAACAACGCGGGCATCCTGCGGGACGGCTTCGTGGCCGGCCTGGAGGAGGACCAGTGGGATTCGGTCATCCAGGTGCACCTCAAGGGCCATTTCGCGGTGCTGCGGCACGCAGCCGAGTACTGGAAGGCGCAGTCCAAGGCCGGAGCCGATGTCAAGGCCACCGTGGTGAACACCGCATCGGATTCGGGTGTGACACTGCCGAACCCGGGCCAGGGAAACTACGGTGCGGCCAAGGCGGGTATCGCCGCGCTGTCCTGCGTCGCAGCCGCCGAGCTGGAGCGGTACGGCGTCAAGGTGAATGCGATCGCGCCGGTTGCGCGCACACGTCTGACGCTGGCCACCCCGGGCATGGGTGCGATCTTCGCGGCCCCGGTGGACGAGGGACAGTTCGACATGTTCAGCCCCGCCAATATCTCTCCGTTGGTCGCGTACCTGAGCACCGAGAAGAACCCGTGGACCGGCCAGGTGTTCAAGGTGACCGGTGGTTCGATTCAGCGGCTCAAGGGTTGGTCGGTGACCGATACCGCGGAGACCGACGGACCGTGGAGCATCGACCTGGTGCGCGAGAGCGTCGAACCCTGGAAGTAAGGACGTATGCCGAGGGCGGGTCGCCGATCAGGCGGCCCGCCTTGTCGGTTTGTCTCGATGCCATCGACTCCGCGCGGAATGATGCGCCGAGAAACCCTCGTTCGGGTGGGTTCCCAGCCGGCCTTCGGGGCTGTCGAGCTGTGTGAATACCTCGAAATCCTCTGGTGACAAGCTGAAGTCGAATATCTGGAGGTTCTCGGTCAGCCTGTGAGGTGAGCAGGTTTTGGGGATCACCACGTGACCGAGCTCGATGTGCCATCGCAAGATCAGCTGCGCTGTTGTTTGTTGTTCTTGGCGGCCAGCGCGGTCAGCGGGGAGTCTTCTTCCGTGCCGATGCCCTGGGCCAGCGGACTCCACGCCTCGGTCACGATCTCGCGTTCGGCGTTGAACTGCCGTAACTCTCGCTGCTGGAAGTACGGGTGCAGCTCCACCTGGTTGACGACGGGCAGCACGCCGGTCTTGTCCACGATGGCGTGTACATGCTCAGGCTCGAAGTTGGACACCCCGATGGCGCGGATCGCGCCGGAGAGATACAGCTGCACAATCTGCTACCAGGCGGTCACGTATTGCCCGTGATCCGGTGCAGGCCAATGGATGAGGAACAGGTCGACGTAGTCGGTGCCAAGGGCCTCCAGGCTGCGGGTGAAGGCCCGGGCGACATCGTGGAAATCCTCCACCCATAACTTCGTGGTGATGAAAACCTCTTCCCGGGCACGCCGGAACCGGAGATGCCGAGACCAACGCCCCGTTCATTTCCATATCTGGTGGCGGTGTTGATATGGCGGTATCCGGCATCAATAGCTTGTCGGACAACAGTTTCCGCGTCATTTTCGGGTATGGCGACAACGCCCAGGCCCAATTGGGGGATGTCGACGCCATTGTGGAAGCGGACATGCGGAACAGTGCATGGTGACACGAGGGACTCCAATCACTCTGCGATTGAGGGGAGCAGTGGAATTGATATCCGGGTGCGACACGGCCTTGTGACAGTTGAAACTGTAGAACTGCCAGTTGAAAAGGGCACCTGTAACCGTGCTCACAGAAATGCTGCGAAGTAGCTGAAATAGCTGAATAGCAAGGCTTTTCGGTGTGCAGACGAGGCGGGGGTTTACACGATCCTTACGTGACTCGTGGTGATGCGGTATTCCAATTCAACGTGTTATTAACTGCCAGGCGCCAATTCGCGAGCTCGGTGGCGCGGGTGTCAGCGGCCAGACGCGGTATCCATTGGCCCGCGCGGTGGCCGTGGCGCCGCAGCTCCTCCTTGTTCTTCCAGAATCCGACCGACAGTCCGGCGGCGTAGGCAGCGCCCAGCGATACGGTCTCGGCGACTGTGGTGCGCAGAATGGGGACGTCGACCACGTCAGCCAGGGTCTGCATCAGCAGGTTGTTGGCGGTCATACCCCCGTCGACCTGCAGGCTGGACAGCGATACTCCGGCATCGACCTGCATCACGTCGATGACATCGTGCACTTGCCACGCGGTTGCTTCCAGCACGGCACGTGCGAGATGCCCCTTGGTGACGTAGGCCGTCAGCCCGGCGATCACGCCGCGCGCCGCGGGCTCCCAATAGGGCGCGAACATTCCGTAGAAGGCAGGCACGATGTAACAGCCCCCGTTGTCGGGAACACTGAGGGCCAGCGTCTCCACCTCCGAGGGGACGCTGATCAGTCCGAGGCCGTCGCGTAGCCACTGCACTAGTGAGCCGGTGGTGGCGATGGATCCTTCCAGTGCGTAGACCGGCGGTTCGTCACGGATCTGATAGCCCACCGTGGTGACCATGCCGTTGCCCGAACGCACCGGTGTGTCACCAGTGTTGAGCAGCACGAAGCCGCCGGTTCCCAAGGTGCACTTGCCTTCCCCGGGCAGGAAACACGTATGCCCGAACAGGGCGGCCTGCTGATCGCCGATCATGGCGCCGATCGATATTCCCGGTGTCACCGTGCGAGTTTTCCCGAAATCGCCAACGCAGGGCCGTATTTCTGGGAGTAGTGAGCGGGGAATGTCCATGATGGACAACAACTCATCGCTCCACTGCAAGGTTCGCAGGTCCATCAGCATGGTGCGGCTGGCGTTGGTGACGTCGGTGACGTGTGCGCCGCCGTCTGCTCCGCCGGTCAGGTTCCATGCCACCCAGGTGTCCATCGTTCCGAACATCAGCTCGCCGGCATGGGCTCTGGCCTTGAGCGTCGGATCGGAATCCAGCAGCCACCGGATTTTCGGGCCGGAGAAGTAGGTCTCGAAGGATAGCCCCGACAGCTCGCGCGCCCGGCCGCCGTGCTCGGCGGCAAGCTGCCGTACCAGGGTCTCGGTGCGCGTATCGGTCCAGACGATCGACCGTGCCACGGGCCGCCCGGTTTCACGGTCCCATAGCACCGTGGATTCCCGCTGATTGGTGATGCCGAGGGCGGCGATATCGGCAGGCTCGGCATCGGCGGTAGAGATCGACTCTTCCAGAACACGTTTGGTGGTGCGCCAGATCTCCGACGCGTCATGCTCGACCCAGCCGGGGCGCGGGTGATGTTGGCGATGCTCGTACTGCGCTACCGAAACCAGCTGTCCGTCGTGGTCGAACAGGATGCAGCGTGTTGAGGTGGTGCCCTGGTCTATCGCCGCGACATAACGTGTCATCGAGGCACCCGGTATCCGAAGTTGGCCGAGATCACCCGTGCCACGCGCGTCACCTCCTGCACCAGCCGGGATCTGGGTGCGAGCCGATGATCACAGACCCGCTCGATCGGCCCGCTGATCCCGATCGCCGCGATGACCAAACCGCCACGCGCCCGGATCGGTGCGGCGACACCGGCTTTGTCGACCCACAGCTCGCCGGCGTCGCAGGCCCACCCCGAAGTCCGTGTCGCGGTCAGCTGACGGCTCAATTGTGTTGGTGTGCTGACGGTTCGATACGTCATGGGCTCAAGAGATGCGGCCAGGGCCGCATCGGCCGCCGCGGGCCGAAATGCCAGCAGCACCTTGCCGAGCGCACAGGCATAGGCGGGCCAGTGGGTGCCGACTTCCACGGTGTCACGAGATGTGTTGGGCCCGAAGACGTGATGAGCGATCACAGCGTCGGTGCCCTCCAGCACGGCGACATGCACGGCTTCCGATGATCGGGCCGCCAGGGAGTCGGCGTAGTTCAGCGACTGGGCGCGAATCACGCTGGCGCTGTGCTCGACGAGAGGTGCGGCGATGACCCCGGACTGGAAGTACCGGCTGGTGCCCGGATCCTGACCGACGAATCCGACCTCGTAGAGCGTGCGAATCAGTCCGTGGGCGGTGGGCTTGGGCAGCCCCAGCGCACGCGCCACCTGGCCGACACCCAGCGGCTCGGGGCTGTCGGCCAGGACTCGCAGGATCGCCGCCGCTCGCTCGACTGCCTGCACAGAACCGGGCATCGGTGCCCAGGCTAGTCAGAAACCGTCAAGATCGTTCGACAATGCCGAATGCAGTCTATTGTGACCGGTGACACCCACTCCTAGATTCGGTGACATGAGGCACATGGGCCAGCTGGCCGCGGAGTTCGTCGGCACGCTGATTCTGATTCTGTTCGGAGTCGGTGTCGTCGCCCAGGTGGTCACGGCGGGTGACCAGGACTACGGCAATCACAACTCCATCGCCTGGGCCTGGGGCATCGGCGTCACTCTGGGGATTTTCGTGGCCGGCCGGGTATCCAGTGCCCACCTGAACCCGGCCGTCACCGTGGCATTGGCGGCCTTTCGTGATTTCCCGGGGAAACAGGTGTTGCCCTTCATCGCCGCCCAGACCGCAGGAGCTTTTGTGGCGGCGCTATTGGTGCGGTGGAACTACGGCAGTGTGCTGACCGCCGTCGATCCGGGGCACACCATTGCCACGCAGGGCGTGTTCTCCACGCTGCCGGGTAACGGCGCGCTCGACGTCAGTCTGTGGGGTGGCCTGCGCGACCAGATCATCGGTACCGCCATCTTGTTGTTCCTGATCTTCGCGATCACCGACAGGCGCAACATCCGGATGCCCGAGAGCCTGGCACCGTTCGCGATCGGCGGTGTGGTCGTGGGGCTCGGCATGGCATGGGGGTCGATCGCCGGGTATGCGATCAACCCGGCCCGCGATTTCGGCCCGCGGCTCGCGTCCTATCTCACCGGATTCGATACTGCGTTTGTGGACCAGCACGGCGCGCAGTACTGGTGGGTGCCCATCGTCGGACCGCTCATCGGCGGTCTGCTGGGCGCCGCGCTGTACCGATACCTGGTGGAACCCTTCCTACCCGCAGACGAAGATTTTCTCGCTCAATCCCCATCGCATACAGAGGAGTTTGCCAATGGCTGATTTCGTGGCATCGATCGATCAGGGCACCACGAGCACGCGTGCCATGATCTTCAACCACGCCGGCGAGGTGATGGGGCGCCACCAGCTGGAGCATCAGCAGATCTTGCCGCAGGCGGGTTGGGTGGAGCACAACCCCGTGGAAATCTGGGAGCGCACCGCTTCGGTGCTGACCACCGCGTTGAACTCGACCGGCCTCGGCTCCATTGACCTTGTTGCGCTGGGCATTACCAATCAGCGTGAGACAACGCTGGTGTGGAACAAGCACACCGGTCGGCCGTACTACAACGCCATCGTGTGGCAGGACACCCGTACCGACCGCATCGCCTCGGCGCTGGGTCGTGACGGACGCGGTGACGTGATCCGGCGCAAGGCGGGATTGCCGCCCGCGACGTACTTCTCTGGCGGAAAGATCCAGTGGATTCTGGAGAATGTCGACGGGGTGCGCCGCGACGCGGAGAACGGCGAAGCCATCTTCGGCACCACCGACAGCTGGCTACTGTGGAACCTGACCGGGGGAGTTGACGGTGGTGTGCACGTCACCGACGTCACCAACGCCAGTCGCACCATGTTGATGAACCTGGAGACGTTGGACTGGGACGACGAGCTACTGGGCTTCTTCGGGGTGCCGCGGCAGATGCTGCCGCAGATCCGACCTTCGTCCTCGCCGGAGCCGTATGGCGTTACCCAGCTTTCGGGCCCAGTGCGGGGCGAGGTGCCTCTTACCGGTGACCTGGGCGACCAGCAGGCGGCCATGGTCGGTCAGGTCTGTCTGGAGGCCGGTGAGGCGAAGAACACCTACGGCACCGGCAACTTCCTGCTGCTCAATACCGGCGAGGATCTGGTGCGCTCCAAGAACGGGCTGTTGACCACGGTGTGCTACCAGTTCGCCGACAACAAACCCGTATACGCCCTGGAAGGCTCGATCGCGGTGACCGGATCTGCCGTGCAGTGGCTGCGCGATCAGCTGGGGATCATCAGCGGCGCCGCCGAGAGTGAGGATTTGGCGCGGCAGGTGCCGGACAGCGGAGGTATGTACTTTGTCCCCGCGTTCTCGGGATTGTTTGCACCGTACTGGCGTTCGGACGCGCGCGGGGCCATCGTGGGCATGTCGCGGTTCAACACCAATGCGCATCTGGCGCGTGCCACCTTGGAAGCGATCTGCTACCAAAGTCGCGAAGTGGTCGAGGCCATGGAGGCCGATTCGGGTGTCCACCTCGAGGTGCTCAAGGTCGACGGCGGTATCACCGCCAACAAGCTCTGCATGCAGATCCAGGCCGATACTCTCGGTGTGGAGGTCGTCAAACCCGTTGTCGCCGAGACCACTGCGCTCGGTGCGGCCTATGCGGCGGGTCTGGCGGCCGGCTTCTGGAAGGACGCCGACGACCTGCGACAGAACTGGCTGGAAGACGAGCGGTGGAGCTCGTCGATCACCGAACAGCAGCGTGCCGAAGGGTTCTCGGGCTGGAAGAAGGCCGTCCAGCGCACCCTGGATTGGGTTGATGTCTCATGAGCGACAAAATCGAACCGTTGAGTCCGGCGGGCCGCGCGCAAGCGCTGGCTCGGCTGGAGGCCGAAGAGCTGGACATTCTCGTCATCGGAGGCGGAGTCACCGGATCGGGTATCGCACTCGATGCGATAACCCGGGGTTTGACAACAGGTTTGGTGGAGGCGCGGGACTACGCGGCGGGTACCTCCAGTCGTTCGTCGAAGCTGTTCCACGGCGGCCTGCGGTATCTCGAACAGTTCAACTTCTCATTGGTGTTCGAGGCGTTGCGCGAGCGTCAGTTGGTGCTCAAGACCCTGGCGCCGCACCTGGCGCACCCGGTGCCGTTCCTGTACCCGCTGTCGGCTCCGGTAATCGACAGAGCGTACGCCGGGCTGGGCATCGGTGTGTACGACATCATGGGTGCCGGCCGCGGGGTGCCCTCGCACATGCGGCATCTGGGTCGGCACAAGACCATCGAGGCGTTCCCGTCGGCCAACCGGGCGAACGTGCGTGGTGCGATCAAGTTCTATGAGGGCCAGGTGGACGATGCCCGGCACACCATGACTTTGGCGCGAACCGCCGCACGATACGGCGCGGTCTGTGCGACGAGCACCCGCGTGATCGGGTTTCTGCGCGAGCGCGACGAGGTCGTCGGTGTTCGGGTGCGTGACCTGGAAAGCGGTCGTGAGTTCGAGGTCCGCGCCCGGCAGACCATCAATGCCGCGGGCGTATGGACCGACGAGATTCAGCAGATGGTCGGTGGCCGAGGGCAGTTCAATGTGCGCGCCTCCAAGGGCGTGCACATCCTGGTGCCCAGGGCCCGCATCAACTCGTCGGCGGGCATCATCACCCGCACCGAGAAGAGCCTGCTTTTCGTCATCCCCTGGGGCAGTCATTGGATCATCGGAACCACCGATACCGACTGGGATCTGGACCTGGCGCATCCCGCGGCGAGCCAGTCCGACATCGACTACCTCCTGGAACATGCGAATACGCTGTTGGCCGACCCGCTGGATCGCGATGACGTGGTCGGTGTGTATGCCGGCCTGCGCCCGCTACTTTCGGGGGAATCCGATTCGACGAGCAAGCTGTCGCGTGAGCACGCGGTGGCGAGTCCGGTCAAGGGTCTGACCATGATCGCGGGCGGCAAGTACACCACGTACCGCGTGATGGCCAAGGATGCCGTCGACCATGCCGTGCATGGTCTGGAGCGGATGGTGCCACCATCGATCACCGAGCGGGTGCCGCTTCTGGGAGCCGAAGGCTATGGCGCGCTGTGGAACGCGCGCGAGCGGGTGGCGGCGCGCAACGGCCTACGGGTGAACACCGTCGAGCATCTACTCGGCCGATACGGGTCGATGATCGACGAGGTGCTCGGACTCATCGACAGTGACCCGAAGCTGGGTATGCCGATGGACAGCGCCCCGTCGTACATGAAGGCGGAGATCGTCTATGCCGCGAGCCACGAGGGCGCCCTGCATCTGGACGATGTGCTTGCCCGCAGGACACGGATCTCCATCGAGACATGGGATCGCGGCGATGCGGCGGCCCGGGAGGCCGCCGAGCTGGTGGCTCCGGTGCTCGGCTGGGATGCGGCCGACATCGACCGCGAGGTTGAGCATTATCAGAAACGCATTGCCGCCGAGCGTGAATCGCAACGCGCGCCGGACGACAGAACCGCCGACGCGGCCCGCCTCGGCGCCCCCGATGTGCGAGGGGCCGTTACGGGCCACGTGGTGGAACCGTAGGACAGGCTCAGTCGGTCTCACCCAAGATGCCGTAGATCTGCTTGCGGGCAGAGTTGACGATCTCGATGATCCGCTGCTGCTGCTCGGCTGAGGCCGCGTGGGCCGACTGCGCGACCGCACCCATCAGCTGGCCGAGTGCCGAACGAAGATCGAGCACCGAGGGATCGGCGCCTTCGTTGATCTTGTCCCAGGGCGGGGTGTCGAGTTTTTCGGCCGCCTCGCGGCCCTCGGCAGTCAGGTCGAACTGCTTGCGACTGCCGCTGCCCTCGGCCTCAACGATGAGGCCCTCGTCGACGAGCAGTTGCAGTGTCGGATACACCGAACCGGGGCTCGGCCGCCAGATGTTGTTACTGCGTTCGGCGATCTCGCGGATCATCTCGTAGCCGTGCATCGGGCGTTCGGCGAGCAGCGCCAGGATGGCGGCCCGGACGTCGCCGCGCTGGCCACGTCCCCGTCCGCGTCCACGCTGCGGGTCACCTAAACCGAATCCGAAGGGACCAAAGCCGGGACCGAATCCACGTCCGAACCCGCGTTCCATGAACGCGCCGGGTCTGCGACGACCGGCCCAGGCTTGCTCCTGGAACTCGCCGCGCGGATCGCAGTCGTGCTGACGACCGCCGTGGCGCCGACCTGGTCCGCGACGTGTGGGGTCGAAACCGAATCCGAAACCAAAGGGTGTGTCGGGCCGGAACTGATCGGCCCTTTCTTCATGGGAAGTCATTGTGTTGCTCCTTAGTGCTTGGGAGGAGGCGGTATCGCCTCTCGATAGTTAACGATATATCGGAATCGATCGTGATGCAACGAAAACTTTCGGCGACGATTTTCCGGGCTGCTGCCAGACATGCGCCGTAGGGTGACCGCCATGACGGTGAAGTGGCTGGAACAACCCGAGGACCATGACTATGCGGCGGCCGTGGATTACCTGACGCTCGTCGGTGAGGCCGATGTGGTGAAGCGGACCGTGAAGGCGCTGCGCAATGCGACGCTGGAGTACCGCAAGGCCAAGGACATCCTGCGGGCGGCTCACCTGGACATGCTGCCCAAGACCAATGCCCACGTGGCCCGCGACCTCGCGAAGATCGCCAAGGACAAGGCGCTGTCCCCGATCTTGCTGGTGCGGGGGAATGCGGGCTCAGGAGCGCGGCTGGAGATCGCGGACGGTTACCACCGGGTCTGCGCGAGCTATATATCCGACGAAAACACCGACATTCCCTGCCATCTGGTCTCGTGGCAGTAACTCCATGACTGGCTTCGGTTTCCCAACGCTGGCGATCGTCGTCGTCGTCGGAATGGTGGGGCCGCTGTTAGCGCTCAATACGCGACTGCGGATCCCCGTGGTCATCGGCGAACTTCTCGCCGGAATCGTCATCGGCCGCACCGGATTTGGTTGGATCGACGCCTTCGATCCAACGTTCAAGATGTTCGCCGACGTCGGATTCGCGCTGGTCATGTTCGTGGCAGGCACGCATGTGCCGATTCGCGATAAGACCATGGTGGCGGCACTGCCGAAGGCGGCGCTGCGCGCTGTCGTGGTGGGCGTGGCCGGTGCGGTGTTGGGTGTGTTGCTGGCCAGCGCATTCCACACGGGGCATGCGCCGCTGTACGCGGTTCTCATCGCCTCCTCATCGGCGGCACTGGTACTGCCTATCATCGACTCGCTGAGCCTTGATGGCCCCAAGGTGCTGAGCACCACCGCCCAGGTGGCCATCGCCGATACCGCCTCGATTGTGCTGCTGCCCTTGGTCATCGATCTCAAGCACGCCCCCCGCGCGGCGGTCGGCGCGGTGGCGGTCGCGGCGTGCGCGGGCATTGTCTTCGTGGTCCTGCGCGCGCTCGATCAGGCTGGAACGCTCGATCGGTTCCACGACTATTCGAAGCAGCGCCGAGTGGCCATGGAGCTGCGGATCAGCCTGGCCATCGTCTTTGGGCTGGCGGCGCTGGCCGTGGAAACCCATGTATCGATCATGCTGGCCGGATTCGCCCTGGGTCTTGTCGTCGCGGGCATCGGGGAACCACGCCGCCTTGCCAAGCAGCTCTTCGGATTCACCGAAGGCTTCTTCTCGCCGCTGTTCTTCGTCTGGCTCGGGGCGTCGCTGCACGTGCGCGAGCTCGGTGAGAACCCCAAGCTCATGCTGCTGGGTCTGGGGCTGGGTAGCGCGGCAGTGTTGGCGCACGTGGTGGGCCGGATCTTTGGACAGCCGTTGTCGCTGGGTGCCTTGGCCGCCGCTCAGCTCGGCGTGCCCATCGCCGCGGCCGCGATCGGTGAGCAGCAGCAGTCACTGATACACGGTGAGGCCGCGGCGCTCATCCTGGGCGCGCTTGTCACGGTCGTCGCGGCGACCCTGGGCGGCGCGCTCTATGCGAAGACATCGGCTCGAAATCAGCCAGGTGTGGCGAAACCCGAAGGCCCTCGGGGTGACTCGGAGGGCTCCGGCACTGCTGATGCTGGGGGCGGCGGGGCGGATGGTGCGGCCCAGTCCACCGGCGGTTCCGGCAATGGGGCTGGGGGATAGGACGGCTGCATCTGCTCGAGGGCCCGAAGGTGACGTTCGGCCAGCACCGCGGCAAGCATGAACTGTGGGGGAGTACCCGGCGGAGGGGGCGGTGCGATGCTGGCGAGCACGTCGGTGGAGATCTGATAGAGCATCTGGTCTCGAGTGTGCGGTGCCAATTGCCCTGCGCGGTTGAGGAATTGACGGACCAGGTTGGCCTGATCGGTGGTGAGCCCGGACAGTTGCAACGTCTGCGCCCACGCAGCCAGCTGCGGTGGCATGACCGGGGGCGGAGGGAGTTTGGGTCCCCGTTCGCTGATCACCATCGTGCCCGCGAAGATGTCGCCGAGGCGCTTACCCTGGGGCGACACCAGGCTGGTGATGACGGCCGGGGCGCCCATAAACAGGTAAATCTCCACCACGGCCGCGAGCGCGCGGATGACGGCCTGCCGCAGGCGTTCCGGGCCGCCGTCATCGGATACCACGCGCAATCCCATGGCCATCTTGCCCAAGGAGCGTCCCCGGGTGGACATCTCCCAGATGACCGGATAGCCCACGAGTGCCAGCACCGAATAGGCGATACTGAGCGCCCCGGCCAGTGCCTCGTCGAACTGCGAGAGCGAGAACGCGACGACGAAGATGCCGGCGTACAGCACGATCACCTGGACGAAGATGTCGATGAACGCGGAGACGACCCGCACCGGGAGCTGGGCAACCTTGACGTCCAAGACAACCGCGTCGCCCGTCACCAACTCCGACATGCCCCGAGACTACTAGTATTTGCCAGATGGACGTGGACGCATTCGTCGCCACTCACCGGGGGACATGGGACCGACTGGAGTTGCTGCTCAAGCGCAGGCGGAGCCTGAGTGGGCTAGAGATCGATGAACTGGTCGACCTGTACCAGACGGTGTCGACACATCTGTCGACCGTGCGGTCGTCCTCGGGGGATCCGGCCTTGGTCGGACGGCTGTCGACATTGGTTGCTC
Source organism: Mycobacterium sp. D16Q16 (assembly GCF_002013745.1). Taxonomy (NCBI): domain Bacteria; kingdom Bacillati; phylum Actinomycetota; class Actinomycetes; order Mycobacteriales; family Mycobacteriaceae; genus Mycobacterium; species Mycobacterium sp. D16Q16. Next base: position 136,489 of record NZ_MAEY01000022.1, on the reverse strand, counting down.
GGGCGCGTTCTGCCGTCACGGGCGAGCATGCCCCGCTGTGGCGTCATTTCATCCGATTCTGGACGGTGTCCTTTCCGGTGGTCGCTTACCGCAGCTGGCGCTGGTGGCTGGGTGCGGCGGTCGGGTCGATGGCGGTGGCGGTCGCGGTCGGCATCTGGGTAATGCATTCACCCGAGCTGCAATCGGTGATCGGGACACCCGATGAGATCGCGCACCTGGTGAATGAGGACTTCGAAAACTATTACAGCGAACATCCCGCGGCGGCCTTCGCACTGCACGTGTGGATCAACAACTCGTGGGTGGCGGCACAGTGCATCATTTTCGCCGTGCTGCTGGGCATACCGATCCCGTTTGTGCTGTTCCTCAACGCGGCGAATCTGGGCCTGGCGGGCGGACTGATGCTCGCGGCGGGCCGTGGCGACGTGTTCTTCGGCTTGATCTTGCCGCACGGTCTGTTAGAGCTGACGGCGGTGTTCCTGGCCGCGGGCGCCGGAATGCGCCTGGGATGGAAAGTGATTGACCCCGGCGACCGCCCCCGTGGACGGGTCCTCGCCGAACAGGGACGTGCCGTCATGTCGGTGGCCGGCGGACTGGTTGGGGTGCTGCTGGTCAGCGGTCTCATCGAGGCGCTGGTCACCCCATCGCCGCTACCGACGTTCGCGCGCGTCGGGATCGGTGTGATCGCCGAGGTGCTGTTCCTGGCCTATGTCGTGATTCTGGGGAGGCGCGGGGTCGCGGCCAATGAATCCGGCGATATCGAAAACGCTCCCGACTACGCGCCGGCGTCCTGAGCGTTACAGGCGCCCGGACGCTTTCAACGACAGGTACCGGTCGGCCAGCGCCGGAGCGATCTCATCCGGCGGGGCATCGACAACCTCGACACCCTGCCGGCGCAGCAGCGTGACGATGCGCCGTCGCTCTCCTCGGGTACGTTCGGCCGCGGCCGCGTCGTAGACCTGCTCGACATCGAGTGACCGAATATTTCCTGGCGCCGTGGCATTTTCGGGCATCACCATGTCGTCGACCCGCGGATCGCTGACCGCGGCCACCATCAGGTGGTGATGGCTGGTCAGCTGTGGAAGCAGCGGCAACAGGCCCTCCTCCAGCGCTGTCGGGTTCAGGTCGGTCAGGAGCACGATAAATGACCGATGGCGGGACCTGCGGCGGATGGTGGCCACAAGATCGCGAGCATCGGACTCGACAAGCGACGGCTCCAGCGGCGCCATCGCGTTGACCACCAGTGGAAGCAGCTCGTTGCGCGACGCCCCCGATACCTGCGAGCGCACCGCACGGTCGTGCGCCAGGAAATCGACGCGATCTCCGGCACGAGATGCCAATGCCACCAACAGCAATGCGGCGTCCATCGCCCAATCCAGCCGGGGCCATCCGGAGGGATCGCCCGAGGTGGGGTCGACGCCGATGCGTCCCGCCGAGGTGCGGCCGGTGTCCAGGACGACGAGGATGCGGCGGTCTCGTTCCGGTCGCCAGGTGCGCACCACCACGTCGTTGCGTCGGGCGGAGGCGCGCCAGTCGATGGAACGGACATCGTCGCCGACGACATATTCACGCAGCGAGTCGAATTCGGTGCCTTGGCCACGGATCAGGACCGGGATGGCGCCCTCCAGCTCGCGCAGTCTGGCTAGCCGGGATGGTAGATGCTTGCGGCTTAGGAACGGGGGCAGCACCCGCAGCCGCCACGGCACGTCGTGACGCCCCTGCCGCCCGGCCAGCCCGAGTGGGCCCACCGTGCGCACGGTCACGGTCGCTGGCTTGTGATCGCCACGGCGTAGGGGGCGCAAGGCGGTAACGACCTGGCTGCGTTCGCCGGTGCGCAGATCCAACCGATGCGCACGCGGGGTGGCGCGCATACTCGGTGCCCAACTGTCGCGGATCCATCCGCGTGCCCGACGCCCCGGATTCTGGACCTGCAGGGCGATATCCGCGGATTCGCCAAGTCGGATGGAATCGGGCCCTGATCGGACAAATGTCAGCCGGCGTGGGCTGGCGGCGGCGGCGATATCGACGACAATCAGCACCGCGAGCGTCAGGAGCAGCAGCCAGAACAGCCGAACCGGCCACGGCGACACCAGAATCAGCAGCGCGCTGAGTAGCGCCGCCAATCCCGCGCGTCCGGTGAGAATCACTAGCGCGGCACCGGAACCGTGACCAGGATGCCGTCCAGAACCCGGTCCGAGGTCGCGCCCTCCAGCTCGGCCTCGGGGCGCAGACCGATGCGGTGGCGCAGGGTGGGGCGCGCCATGGCCTTGACGTCGTCAGGAGTGACGTAGTTGCGACCGGACAGCCAGGCCCACGCGCGGGATGTCGCCAGTAGTGCCGTCGCCGCACGGGGGGAGGCGCCCAGCTGCAGCGAAGGTGACTGACGGGTGGCGCGGATGACGTCGACCACGTAGGCGAGCACCTCGGGAGCCACCAGCACCCGGCCCACCGCGGCGCGACCCGCCTCTAGGTCGGCGGCCGAGGCCACCGCGGTGACGTGCGACAGGTTGCGGGGGTCGAAGCCCTGTGCGTGCCGCTCCAGGATGGCAATCTCTTGATCACGTTCCGGTAGGGAAACATTGAGCTTCATCAGAAAGCGGTCCAGCTGAGCTTCGGGCAGCTGGTAGGTGCCCTCGTACTCGATGGGGTTCTGGGTCGCGGCCACGATGAACGGATCAGGCAGTGGGCGTGGGGTGCCGTCGACCGTGACCTGGCGTTCTTCCATGGCCTCGAGTAGCGCCGCTTGAGTCTTGGGAGGGGTGCGGTTGATCTCGTCGGCCAGTAGCAGATTGGTGAACACCGGACCGGCGCGGAATTCGAATGCCGCGGTGCGTGCGTCATAGACCAGAGACCCGGTGACGTCGCCGGGCATCAGGTCGGGGGTGAACTGCACCCGCTTGAACTCCAGGGACAGTGCCGCCGAGAGTGTGCGAACCAAAAGGGTTTTCGCGACGCCCGGTACACCTTCTAACAGGACGTGTCCGCGGCATAGCAGCGCGACGACCAGGCCGCTGACCACCGAGTCCTGTCCGACGACCACGGTGGCGATTTGCTCACGTAACGCGGCGAGGGCATTGCGTGCGGCGTCCTCACTGGAAGTTGCCTGTGTCGTCACGAGTCGCGGACCTGCCTTTCGATGATGTCAAGCTGCTGAGTCAGATTGCTGAGCTGCTGGTCGTCCGTCGGGACGGGGCCGAACAGCACATGATGAATCTCCACGGGATTCCTGCCGATTCGCTCTGCCACCGTGGCGGTGATGACCTGTGGTATCTCGTCGACGGGAAGGCCGAGCCGGCGCACGATCCGGTACCGCGCCGCCTCGCGTAGGGAGTCGGAGGCGAGGTCGCGGGCGCGGCGCGAACGATACAGCCGCCCCCGCCCCTCGGTGGTTTCCGAGGCACGTACGATCACCGGAAGTTTCTCGGCGACAACGGGTCCCAAGCGGCGTCCGCGCCAGATGGCCAGTAGCAGCACGACGATGCAGAGCTGCCAGATGGCCATGCTCACCTGGTTGGGGATCAGGTCGCCCATTGATTTCGGTTGGGCGCTGGTGCCGACCTTCGGCCGCTCGGGTACGTACCACACCAGGTGGGAGGAGCGGCCGGCGAGATTCATGGCGAGCGCCGCGTTGCCCTGCTTGGCCAGTTGCACGTTGGTCAGCGGGGTGTCATCACCGAGCACGGTGATGGTGTGGTTGCCGTCCTGATAGCGCACCAGCGTGCCCGCATAGCAGCTGACCTGGCCCGGTCCTGGGCTGGTGAATGTATAGGTGGGGCCGATGTATGTCTGAATTACCCCGGCGCGCTGGGCTTCTCGTAGGTCGCAGCGTGGTTCGGTGATCTCGTTGCCTTGATACGAGGTGATGCGTACCTGTGCGGCCAGTCGTTCTCGGGTGGCGGAAAAGGGAGCCAGCAGCAGGCGGTCCCCCGGAAGCTCGACGAGGACGTCCAGTATCTCGTCGGAGATGTTCCCGTTGTCCAGCACCATGAGTTGGCTGCCGGGGCGCATCGCTTCACGGACCTCGGAGATGGTGGTGGCGCGTGTGACGGTGACGCCGCGGTCGCGCAGCAATTGAGCGAGCGCGTGCCCGCCACGCTGGGTGACGGCATCCGGGTCGAGGTAGCCTTCAGGCCGAGGCGTTTTGGTGACGAGCAGGGCGGTGACGACGATGCCGGTCAAGGCGGCGAGTATCCACGCCCAGGTGCGCCAGCGGTCCCGCAGGCGTGGCGATGTCGCGGTGCTGGTGGTCACCGCACCGCCTCCCAACCCGTCGTCACAGCGGGATCCGCGGAGGTGACGAGGACCGGGGCGTCGCGGATGTGGTCGTCCAACTCGGCGATCTTGCGATACGACTTCTCGGTGCCCGGACGTTCGCCGTAGCTCACGTCGTTGAAGATTTCCGCGCTGGACCGGAATTCCGCTGCCAACGAGGGCAATTCGCGCCCGGCGTCGGCGGCCAGCTCGTTGGCGGTACGGCCCGGCACCGGCGTCAGAATCGTGCGTTCCTCGAGCTGACGTGCCACTGCACGCAGTCGGTGCCGGATGGCCGATGCCCAATCGCCCTGGGCTGCGGCAAGTTCGGCGGCCGCCCGGTGTTCTGCCGCGGTCAGCTCGCCGGATTCGAACAGTCCGAAGTCGCCGCCGCCCTTGGTTCGAACCGCGCGGCGGGCAATGCGGATCAACAGCACCACGGCGGCGATGAGGATCAGCGTGGTCACCAGAATGGTGAACCAGCCGCCGGGAAGCTCGCTGGCCCGGAACTCCAGGTAATCCAGGTGCTCGATGATCCAATTGATCAGACGGTCGAGCGGCGACGGGCGCTCGTAAATCGGCTTCGCGAGTTCGTGCTGGGCTGCCTCGGCCGCGGATTCACGGTCGATGTCGATGGCTGGCATTACACCTGAACCGGGGGATACGCGGGCAGCCACAACGCATCAGGGTCGATGCCCGGCTGGCCGAGGCGTTCTCGCGTTCTGGTCTCGGTCTGCAGCACCAGATCGAATGCCTCGGTGCGCATCCGCTGATCGGTGTAGAGCAGCACATTCACCGCGGCGTTGAACGGCAGCGTGATGATCTGGGCGATGATCACACCGACAGTCGTGAGCGCCAGACCCAGGATCATCGCCGTGCTGCTGGTGTTCGAGGTGCCCATGCCCATGGAGATCTGCCCGCCGATGCTGAAGGGCATTCCCAGGATGCCTGCCACGAAGCCGACGATGATCGAGGTGAGTAACAGGATGCCCAGCAGGCGCCAGTAGCTCTTGCGCACCAACGACATCGAGCGGCTCAGCGCCCCGAAGACGGTCTGGCGCTCAAGGATCAGCACTGGTGAGGCGAGGGCGAACACCGGGATCAGGTAGAAGTAGAGCGCCAAGAAGCCGAACCCGAGTGCGAAACCTGCCGGTACCGCGCCCCAGGGGCCGACGGTGAGCGCTAGCGCGACTACGCCGGAGATACCGATCGCGAGGGGCAGGGCGAGCAGTAGGCCCGAGGCGAATGCCAGCCCGATGAGGGCCCATATGCGTGGTTTGGCGCGCTGCCATGCTGCCGCGGGGGTGGTGTGCTCGCCGAATACGGAGCGGCCCACGGTGACCGTCAGCATGCCGCTGAGAACAATGGTGACCAGAATGGTGATCACATAGCCAATGAGTGCCCCGCCGAAGTACCCGATTCCGAATGCGGCGGCAAATGCGTCGTCACTGTTCGCGTCGAAGCCGGCGGCGCCGCTCAGGAGCCCGATGATGGGGCCTGCCTGCAATGCGAAGGTCAGCAGCTGGCTGATGACCACGACGACGGCCGTGATCCCGATGGTTGCTTTGGGATTGGCGCGGATGGCGGCGACGGCTCCGTTGTAGAGGGCGGACAGATCTAACGGCCGCAACGGGATGACTCCGGGTTTCAGGGCGGGCGGCACCGGCGTCACCCAGTAGGGAACCGGTGGCGGGCTCGGGTATCCGGGTGGCGGTGGCTGATACCCAGGTGGCGGGTATCCATACGCCGGTGGAGGGGCATAGCCAGGTGCAGGAGGAGGGTAGGCGGGCGGGGGTCCCGGGGGTAGCGGAGACGGAGTGACGCCCCCCTCGTCGTTGCTCATGACTCCATTTTGGCGGCTGAGGGAGTTTCTGGCAATTGCCTCCTGATTCTCATGTCAATACCCTTGACATATGTCAAGCGGATTGACATTCTGAATGTATGACTGAGAAGATCGCTACAGAGGAATTTGATCTCGCGTTTGAGGCCGCGTACCGCGGCGAGCGTCCCGACGGTCTGGGTGTGAGGCCGCCGTGGAGCATTGGCGAACCACAGCCGGAGATCGCGACGCTGATCGCCGAGGGCAAGGTGCGAGGCGAGGTGTTGGACGCCGGCTGCGGCGAGGCGGCGACCTCGTTGTATCTGGCCGAGGCGGGACACAGCACCGTCGGGCTCGACTCCGCGCCCAAGGCCATTGAGTTGGCGAAAGGCTATGCGGCCGAGCGCGGTCTGACGAATGCCAGCTTCGCGGTCGCCGATATCTCGGCCTTCACCGGGTACGACGGGCGGTTTGACACCATCATCGATTCGACGCTGTTCCACTCGATGCCCGTCGAACTGCGCGAGGGCTATCAGCGTTCAATCGTTCGGGCGGCCGCACCAGGTGCTCGCTACTACGTGTTGGTCTTCGATCGGGCCGCGTTCCCGGCGGAATCACCCGTCAAGGCCGTTACCGAAAACGAACTCCGGGATGTGGTTTCGAAGTACTGGTCCATCGACGAGATTCGTCCGGCGAAGATCTACGCGAACTTCAATGGGTTCGAACAGGGTGTGGCGCAAGGCTTCGCCCGGCACCAGGTCGAGCCCGATGGCCGGGCATCGGTTGCGGCGTGGTTGCTGTCGGCTCACCTGGCGGGCTAGCTGTCTAGGAGGAACCGCTCAGGGTGGTGGTAGGCATTGGTGCGGACCTGGCCTGTGTCGAGGTGCGGTGGCGGAATCCATTCAGTGAGCCCGTCGCTACGGCGTTTTCGGGTAGTCCAGCCCTGTTGTAGCAGCCGATGGTGCGGGCCGCAGGCGAAGGTCAGATTGTCGATGTCGGTGGGCCCATCGTCGCGCCAGTCGTCGACGTGATGCACCTGGCAGAGATAACCCGGCACCGTACATCCAGGCGCCGAACAACCGCGATCCTTGGCGTGTAAGACAATTCGTTGATCGGGAGTCGCGATCCTTTTAGACCGCCCGAGGTAGAGGGGACGGCCGCCGTCGTCGAATATCGAGAGGTAATGCAGGGAGTGGGCAGCCATCCGGATCAGATCGGGGATAGGCAGTAGGTTGCCGCTACCCGATATCGCCTGCCCGGCTGCGCTCTGCAGCTCGCTCAGCGTCGCCGTGACCACCACGGTGACGGGTAGTCCATGGTGTGAGCCCAGCTTGCCGGAGGTCAGGGTGCTGCGCAGGCAGGCCCGCAGTGCATCGTGATTGCGTTGGGCGGTAGATCGCGTGTCTCGCTCGGCGGCCGCTGAGTCGGGTGCACCCTCGGTGATGGGAGATTCATCGCGAGGATCGCACATGCCCGGCGCGGCGAGCTTGCTCAACACCGCGTCGAGGTAGGCGCGGGTCTCCGGATCCAGCAGGCCGCTGACGGCGCTCATCCCGTCGGATCCCTGGCGTCCGATCGATATGCCCCGCCTGCGGGCGCGGTCGATGTCGGAGAAGCGGCCGTCGGGATTAATCAGAGCCGCGATCCGCTCGGCGCCAGCGCGGAGTTGTTCCGGGCCGAACTCGGTTCCCATTGATGCCAGCCGCTCTTCGGCGGCCTCGCGGGTGTCGGCGTCGACCGCCTCGGGTAAGACGTCGAAGAACCTGCGGATGATCCGTACGTGCTCGTCACCGAGGCGGCCCTCTCGCAATGCGTGGGCGGCATGCGGAAGTAGGGGCTGCAAAGGCTCGCCGGTGAATGCGCGCCGTGGGCCGAGATGTGCGGCGTCTGCGAGGCGGCGCCGGGCGGTTGCGGTACTTATCGAGAGGTGCCGGGCCAGCACCTCCGCGAATGACGTGCCGCCCAACGCGACTGGCGAACCGCGTTCCACCAGCCGGGCGGTCAGCGTATGTGAGGCCGCGGTGATCTTGCGCTGTGCGACTTCCAGTTGCCGTAGTGCCGAGAGTAATTCAGGATTGTTGAGCTCATCGAATGACGACTCGACGACGGCTGCGGCCGTCGTCAGTAGATCGCCGATGGGACTCATGTCTGAAGGTTATGGACGTCGACCGACAGCGGGCCTGGGTTATCCACAACCGCGATGGCTATCCACAAGTTTGACGAACCGCTTGTCGGATGTCAGAAGTTGCGGTAGTCCCGGACCGGCATCCGTGAACCACGTCTCTCCGGCTTGGGTGCCGCTAGCTCGATGAGCCGAATCACGCGATAACGTTGCCCGGCATAGGGTTCCAGGAGTTCCAGCATGCCGGCGTCGTCCGTTTTGTGACCAGTGAGCGCGAGGCCCACCTGTCCGGCGATGTGGTAGTCCCCGACGGGGACGGCGTCGGTATCGCCGAGCGCACGTGCTCGGACCTCAGCCTCGGTCCACGGCCCGATTCCGTGGATCGAGGTCAGGTGCCCCGGTTTGGTTTCCACGTCGACGGTGGCGGCCGTGCGGATGGTGCGCATGCGCACCGGTTCGGCACCGGACCTGTGCCACTCCCACGACGGGATGTCGAGCCATTCCCGTTGGGGCGGTGGGACATTGGCGCAGACCAGGTCGGTGCCGACATGGTTGATCAGATAGCGCCAGGCGCGCCAGGCCTCCGCGCCGGGCACCTTCTGTTCCAGCACAGCGGGGACGAGGGCTTCCCAGACGCGATCGCTAGCGCCGAGACGGACGCCTTTCGCGCCCCGGACCAGCCGGGTGATGACGTCGTGTTTCGGTGTGAGTGCCTCGGGCTCGTCGTCGGCGCCCAGCAGGCGAGGAAGGCGATCCAGCAGCCATTCGGCCCCGTCGCCGCAGGCGCGGCCGACGACTGTCTTGTCTTCACGCGAGATCGTCAGCACGCCGGGGCCATCCGGAGTGTAGGAGCCCCGGGTAATGGATCCTCCGGAAGACACGCGATACGTCGGGTCAGTTGACCCGCGGCGATGGATGCCGAGCGTGCGGCGAATATCCAACGGCCACGGTGGAATCCACTCGCGGGTGAGTGACGCTGCTAGGCCCCCGGGCAGAACTTCCAGCCGCCCGTCTCCTTTTTGAACTCGATGTCGTGCTTGCCCTTGGCGTCGGTGATGTGAATGACGGCGGTGTCGCCGTCGATCTCGAGACCAGTGATTTTCGATGGGCCGTTGTCGGCCTTGGTCAAGGCGTTGAGATCGGGAGCCTGGCCGCTGCCCGCGATGTCCTTGAATGCCTCGCGGTACTTGGCGCAGAAGAAGGTGAGCATCTTCTTGAAGTCGTTCGCCTTGGCGGCCTCGGCCATCCCGGAGATGGTCTGCTTGATCTGCTTGATGTCCTCGTCTTTGTTAGCGCCCGAGGAGCGGGGCGCGTCGACGATCTGATCGTTGGCGGACGTTCGGGTGCTCTGGGTGCTGGAGTTGGTGGTGGTGAGGCCGAGTACCAGCAGGGCGATCAGGAAGATGCCGAGCGAGCCGCCGACGACGGCCAGGGCCTTCTGCTGCGGGGACATCGGTGGCCGGGGTGGCTTCGGGGTCGGGAAGTACCCGCCAGGAGGCGGGCCGTACTGGTCAGGCTGCGGGTATCCCGGGAACTGGGGCTGAGGCTGCTGGAACTGGCCGTGGGGGTACTGCGGTTGCGTCATTTGTGTGTCTGTCCTAGCGCGGCGGCGGTCATGGCATTCCCTGCCAGTGTGCCGGATGGGGGAGGTGCGGGTGCCGCTCCGCCGAGAACTATGCGGATTAGCCTGCCGTCCGGAACTCTTCGAACCTCTCGGCGAGCCGGTCCTTGCAGGGTAGGTCTGCGCGACGAGGCGGTAGTGACAACGCACGGCCATCCATTTCCTGAAGCCCATGCTTCAACATTGGCCCGTCGTTTTCTTCCATGAGTTCGCGGTTGATGCTGACTGTGTAGTCCGGCGAAATTCCAAGGAGATTCGCGTCATACGCGGCGTGGTGAATTTTGCAGAGACTCAGTCCGTTTTCGACAACAGGCAGTCCATTAGGTTTGTTGTCGCCGATGATGTGTGCGGCGTCGAGGAGCTTCCCATGTCTCAATGTGCATACAGTGCAACGCTGTTCGTAGGCCATGAGGATCCGGCCACGGAACTCAGGTTGATGCAGCCGTAACTTCACAATGCGTTCCGCGTACTCGCGCTCTGCGGGCTTCAAGTGCAGGGGGTCTGCTACAAAACGCAGACTCTCGTCCAGCGCGAGCATGAATCGGCGTTGAGTGACATCGTCGGCCACGACATAGACCGGGAAAATGGGGACGAACACGGCCTTCTTTATCTTGCGTAAAAGAATAATAGGCAAAGCGAGTTCGTAGGCTCGACGTAGTTTTCGATTGCTGCCGTTTGTGCTGCCTACTCGGTAGTCGTAAGCGAACAAAGAATCACCAATATCGGTGTCTGAGTATGGGCTGTCGGGGCTAGAAACCACAGATAGCGTCGCATTCAGGTCTGCGGGATTCCAGATGCCGCCGCTTTGGTCGATGACTCTCCGTATTTCGCCGTTGTCAATCTGAAGAGCCTCAAGATCGGCTCGAGTGGCGACTCCGTGCTTAGCACGGATTTCAGCTAAGCGATCGAAGATCATTCTGCGTAGTTGCAGCTCGATCGCGCTGTCCACTAGCCGAGTGTCCCACGCGTTCGCGGAGTCGTCCGGGCACCACGCACTCGAGGAATACGGCACCTTCCAGGCCGCGCTGATACCCTCCGAGGACGGTCTGTTGGGGACGCAGGGGAGGCGCGCGACCGGCCGGCAACGAAAAATGCCTGGTGAAGCAGAGATGAGAGTTGTGCGCGGCGGAGAGATCAAGGCCCTCACAGGGCTTCGCATCATCGCCGCGCTCTGGGTTGTGCTCTTTCACTTCCGCCCGCTGCTGGAGGAATCCGTCCCCGGATTCCGCTCCGCGCTGGCACCCGTCCTGAACTGTGGCGCTCAGGGCGTCGATCTTTTCTTCATTCTGAGCGGGTTCGTGCTGACCTGGAACTACCTCGACAGGATGGGCCACCGCTGGTCCAGCAGGGAGACGCTGCACTTCCTGTGGCTGCGCCTGGCCCGGGTGTGGCCCGTCTACCTAGTCACGATGCATCTGGCCGCGCTGTGGGTCATCTTCACCATGCACGTTGGGCACGTACCGCCGAAGGACGTCAACGGATACGACGCCATGAGCTATGTGCGCCAGCTCTTCATGGTGCAGCTGTGGTTCCGTCCGTACTTCGACCTGTCCAGTTGGAACGGCCCGGCGTGGTCTATCAGCGCCGAATGGCTGGCCTACCTGCTCTTCGGCGGCCTGGTCCTTGTCATCTTCCGGATGGCGCGCGCGACCCGCGCCCGCAGCCTGATGGTTCTGGCCGTGGTGGCCTCGCTGCCGCCGGTCATACTGCTGCTGCTGACTGGGCAGTTCTATACCCCGTGGAGCTGGTTACCGCGCATCGTCATGCAGTTCACCGCGGGCGCGCTGGCGTGCGCGGCGGTGAGTCGGCTGCGGCTGACTCACCGCTCTCGCCATATCGCCGGCTATGTGGCGATCGCGATTATCGCGGCGATCGTGGGTGCGCTGTACTTCCTGGACGCTCATCCGATCTCCGGAGTGACTGATAGCAGCGGGGTGGTGGATGTCCTCTTCGTGCCGCTGGTGATGGCGCTGGCGGTGGGCATCGGCCCGCTACCCACACTGCTCTCTACGCGCGTCATGGTCTACGGCGGTCAGATCTCCTTTGGGCTGTACATGGTGCATGAGCTCGTGCACGTCTCCTGGACATGGACCACCAAGCAGTTCGAACTCTCACTGACCGACCCCGGCGGGGGCTGGATCGTGCTCGGCCTGATTGCACTGTCCGTGGTGCTGTCCATGGCGCTGTATCACGGCGTGGAGGAACCCGGACGGCGCTGGATGCGCCGCATGATCGGCGTCACCAAACCAGCGATCACCGATCACCATGTTCCGCACAATCGCCATAAACACCAGGTGCCCGCGGACGTGAAGGATTCCGATCGGGAGCCGGTGCCCACAGGTGTAACGAGCCGATAGTTTCAAACGAATAACGCTGTGCCGCAGCCGGGTTTGAGGCCCCTAAAATGCTGGGGACAGTGGAGGTAGTAGTGGTTCGTCTGGCGGCGATCGTCATCGCATTCGCGTTTCTCTTCGGTGTGGCTGCCCCGCAGCCCGCGCCGGTGCGCCCCTACCGACTCGCCTACTTAGGTTCCGGACTGAACCATGTCGCGGTGGTCAGCGATTCGTACACCACCGGCACAAAGGAAGGCGGCCTGGGCGCCAAGTCGTGGACATCGCTGGCATGGCGGATCTTGGGACGCGAAGGAGTCCGCATCAACGCCGACGTCGCTGCCGAAGGGCGCGCGGGGTACGGCGTGCGCGGTGACCACGGCAGCGTCTTCGCCGACCTCACTAACCGAGTGGTTCGTCCCGACGACGAGCTGGTGGTGTTCTTCGGTTCACGCAATGACCAGGGCGTCGATCCGGACGTGTACGCCGAGGTGACCCGCAATACGTTGGCGTCGGCGCGGCGCATGGCACCGGCGGCCAAGCTGCTCGTGATCGGCCCACCCTGGCCGACGGCTGATGTGCCCGACGTGGTGTTGCAGCTGCGCGACATTCTGTACGGCGAGGCCTGTGCGATCGGCGCATCCTGGGTGGATCCGCTGGCCGAGCGCTGGTTCGTGGGGCACCCGGAGCTGATCGGCTCGGACGGCGTGCACCCCAACGATGCCGGGCACGCGTACATGGCCGACAAGATCGCCCCGCTCATCGGTACCCGGCTGACCCGTCGGCTCTGAGAGTAGAGTCCAGGCATGACGCGGATCGCGTGGTTAGCCGGAATTGCCTTGGCAGCGTTCACTTTTACAGGCTGTGGTTCAACATCGACGGAGCAAAAGCCCGTGTCCACGTCGGCCGCGCCATCCTCGACATCGCTCCCCGAGCCTTCGCACAAGGTGGTGCCGCCGGGCGGCGTCTACTGGAATCCGGTGACCCAGCAGCCGGAGGAGAAGCCCACGCAGATCGTGCTGACCCCCGCCGACGCCGGAGACATGCTTGTCGACATCACCTGGGACAGCTGGACGCAACAGCAGGCCACTGGGAAGGCAGTCCGCGCGACCAAGGACTGTGTCCCCGACTGCGCGACGGGCGGGACAACCCGTCGGGACGTCACGCTGACCTTCCAGGACTCGAAGGCGCTCCCCGATGACAGTGGGTGGTGGCAGTTCACCAAGCTGATCATCACGGACCGTGACGGCAAGGCTGAGACCGTCGACATGCCGGTGACCGCGCAATAGGAGCGCGCTAGTCGGCGATCACGTCCAATGTGCCGAACAGCGTGAGCCCCGCGGCGGGAGCCAGCGCGCTGGACGCCACGTTGTCCACCTGGCACCGGTATTGCGGTTCATAACCCTGCGCGCAGGCATACCGAAACGCGGCACGCACCAGCAGTCGGGCGTGCCCTCTGCCCCGGAAGATCGGCAGCGTCAGCACCCCGAGATCCATGATCGCCGCGTCCTCCCACTGATAGATGCTGGAGACGGCGACGAGGCGGCCGTTGTCGAAGGAACCGAACACCGCCCAGTGATCCAGTTCCACCTGGGCATTATCCAAGTCTTGTTCCGAGGCAGCCGATTCGAACGCTGCGAAGATGGCCGCGTCGTCCGCCGTCAGCCGACGGACATCTCCGGTCGGTACCTCGGCCACGAGTGCGGCGCGGGCCTCGTCGGTGAAGTAGAACAGGTTGTCCGCACCGTGCATCGCGATGTCTGCGTTGTCCAGTCTGGCCCAGAATTCGGATCTCGAAATCGGTTGTGCACCATCATTTCCAGTGCGCTTGGCGAGTTCCGGAACGAGCGCGACGCTGGTCTTGCCGTCCGCCGTGCGTAGCACCATCAGCCGACTGTCCTCGTCGAGGTCAGGGTAGACGGCGAGTTGGAAATCGTCATCGGTGTGCAGGATGGTGCCCCGGCCAAGATAGCCCTGCCAGAAATCGGTGATGATCGGGGAGAAATCAGACATCGGCTCTATCTTGTGTGAGGTAATCGGTTATGGCACAAACGGATCCAGAGTAGAGACCAGAATGGGGTAGCGCCACCGAATATTGCGGCGAGTCACCACAGATCAGGCCGCCTACGTCCCGAAGGACACAGGCGGCCTGATCTGTGTGGAGTTCTAGGGCGTCAGCCCATCAACGACGTGAGCAGCGGATTGCCCGAGGTCTCGGCCCGCTTTTCGGGGTCGGTGCAGTCCTTCCACTTGCCGTTCTCCAGCACGAATTCGCGTTGCTGATTGGCGGTCACGTCGTGGCCCTGCGCGGTGACCCCGGCGGTGGCCGTCGGTCCGGTGACGTTGATGTCGTGGACGTCGTAGGTGACGCCGGACAGCACCTCTTTGGCTGCTGCGCGGAACGACGAACGGTAGGCCTTGTCGTCATTGTTCTGGATCGCGGTGGTCAGCGCCTGAGCGGTGGGAGCGGAGACCCCGGCCGCGGACGCAACGGCGCTGATCATGCCCGGCCCGTACCCAGCGACCTGACCGATCGGGGGGATCTGGTCATCAGCAGACTTCGAGGCGATCGTGCCGCGGTACTTATCGCAGAAGAATGTCGAGAGTGTGGCGTTGTCGAGCGACTTGATCGCCGAAGCCTCGCCGGAAATGATCTGCCGGATCTGCTGATCATCGGCAGGGGCGGCGGCGGCCAACGCCGGTCCGCTGAGTGCGGCTGCCAGCGCGATCACGCCAGCGCCCATAAGGCGATTCTTCATCTAAAAGCTCCCATCGTCGGGTTTTGTCAAACCTTACCGAATGAAATGTCGCGCGTTCCTGCTTAGCTGTTACCGGTACATGGCGACCAGGAGCACCAGTGCTGCCAGTACGCCAATCAACATCACGGCCTTGCGCAGCTTCCAGACAAGAAGCAAACCGATGGCGACGGCCGCGAGGGCGACAGGATTCGACGCGAGTTCAGAGACGGCCATACCTCCACCATGTCACGGTGGTGGGGTAACGCGCTGCTCCGCCATGCGTATGAAAAGGGCCCTGACCGGGGATTCCTGGTCAGGGCCTTACTTCCAGCGTCGGGGTGGCGGGATTCGAACCCACGACCTCTTCGTCCCGAAATCGGCGGTTCCAGCCATTTTGAGTGAATTGGCAGCGTTGGATTTTGCAAGGTCAGCGCGTTGGCGGCGTTGGCTGAGTTCGGGCGGAGTCGAGAGCGCTGCGGACTGGCTGTGGACTGGCGAGGCTATGATTTCCGGCCCGCTGTCCGGGGAGGCGGTTCTAGCTGCGGCCAAGCTGGTCCGCGGCCGGCGCAATGAGGACGTGTTTGACCAGTGGCCCTCGGGTCTGTGCTCTAGTCGAATGACCCCGGCCTCGCCACCGGCTTGAGACCGGGGTTTAACGAGTTCAAGTGGTGCGGGCCTGCTTGCACATGGGGATGAGTGGGCGTATCCGGTTTAGCGAAACACTGACAGTGATGTGCCCCTCAGCCGGGGAGGCTAAGGGGCACATCAAAACGGGTCGGTCAGGCGGCCCCAGGCTCCTGCGGCGGTTCGAGTTCTGCGAATTTGACTTTCATCGTCTCGTTGCCCCGGATGAGCTTCTTGACACTGAGAGCGGTCGCCTTGTCGTTGGCGAGGCGGAGGTTATTCTCCGAGCCGAGCAACGCGTCCTTCACCTTCTGGAGGCGATCGATAGTGGTGTCGATCTCCTTGATGGCGGTATCGAACTTGCGCTTCGCAAGGTCGTAGTTCCTGCCGAACGCCGACTTGAACCCGTCGAGTTCCGCCTCGAAGTTGGTGATGTCGATGTTCTGCTTCTTCACCTGCTCCAGTTCGGCCTTGACCACGATGGTCTCCTGGGCAGCATTGCGCAGCAGGGCGACGATAGCGAGGAAGAACTGCGGCCGGACGACGAACATCTTCGGGTACTCGTGTGAGACGTCGGTGATGCCGGTGTATAGCTCGGAGTCCTCTTCCAGCATGGACACGAGTACGGCGTACTCACAGCCCTTTTCCCGACGGTCCTTATCGAGCTTGGCGAAGAAGTCGGAGTTCTTCTTCTTGTTCGATGATCCGTCGGCCTCGTTCTTCATTTCGAACATGATCGAGATGTACTCGACCCCATCGTCGTTAAAGTCACGGAAGATGTAGTCACCCTTGGTTCCGCCGGATGCGTCGTTGTCCTTACCGAATTCGGCGTTCGGGAATGCTAGCGCCCGCACGCGGTTGAACTCGGTCTCGCAGTGCTGCTCGAGATCCTCGCCGAGCAGCTTCACTGAAAGCTTGGCCTTCAGGTCCTTTAGGCGTTCGATGAGATCGTCCTTGAGTGCGATCTCCTTCGAGTGGCTCTGTTTGAGCGCTCCTTCAGAGACCTTATGCTCGGCTTTCTGGAGGGCGAGCTTGTTCTCGGCCTGATCGAGCTTGTGCTGCACCGCCGACACGGCCTTTACGAGAGCGAGTTCCTGGGTGGTGCTTGCGTTTTCGAGTTCGGCCTTCAGTCGCTGGATCTCCGCGTCCTTCTCGGAAGCAGTCTTCTGGGCCGACTCGCTGACTTTCGCGACCGCGAGAGCCTGGGCGGTATCCGCGCCGTCCAGCTCAGCTTTGAGCCGCTCGATCTGAGTATCCTTGTCGCCGAAGGCTTTCTGGGCCTCCTCAGCGGCCGTCGCAATTGCGAGAGCCTGCGCAGCGCTGGCCCCTGCAATCTCGTTCTTAAGCCTCTGAATCTCAGCGTCTTTCCGTGCGGCAGCCTCCTGCGCTTGCTGAGCGACCTTCGCTTCAGCGAGCTTGATCTCGGCATTCTTGGCCTTCTCGGCCTCGGCGAGCCGCGCGTGGAGTTCCTTCTCGAACTCCACGGTCCGTACCTGCTGTACGAGGCCTGCATAATCTGCTTCGTCGATGGTGAATACGGTCCCGCAGTGCGGGCACTTGATCTCGTTCATTGGCTATCTCCTTCCTGTGTCACCAAGGTCAATCTGGCCTGACTGGAAGGATGTAAACCTCAGGCGAAGAACTCTTCTTCGTCGTCGGCGAAGAGTTCGGCCTGCTCGATGACCAATTCGATAGCCTCAACTTCGGCATCAGGCGGGTAGTCATAGCGAACTAGAATGCGGCGAACTGCCGCGCGCATCCGCGCACGCACGCTCTCCTTGACGTCCCAGTCGATCGTCCAGTTGTCACGGATGGTTCGCACAAGGTCGCGGGCGATAGCTTTCAGTGTTTCGTCTCCGAGTTCAATTACGGCCGAGTCGTTCTGGGCGACGGCATCGTAGAAGGCGATCTCGTCGTCGCGAAGGCCAAGGGCCGCATGCCGATTCATATCGTCACGCATCTGCTTCGCAAGCGTCACAAGTTCGGCGATGATCTGCGCGGAGGTGAGCGATCGGTTGTTGTACCTGTTTACGGCATCGTCGAGCATCTCGGAGAACTTCCGGGTCTGCACGACGTTGCTCCGCTTGATCGTCTTGATCCGGTCATCGAGAAGTCGACGTAGCAGACCGATCTGTAGATTCGGCTTGTCCTTGTGCGCAAGGCCATCGAGAAACTCATTGGAGAGGATCGACAGCTCAGGCGTCTCGACGCCGGCGAGCTGGTAGATGTCGATTACCTTGTCACCCAACACTGCTTCGTTTACAAGCTGCCCGATAGCGGTATCCAGGTCGACCGCGCCCGATCCGCTGCGACCTGAACCAGGGTCGAGAATCTTCAGGATTGCGGCGCGCACGTCGACGAAGAGACGCACGTCGTTGCGGATCGCGGCTGCTTCATCCCGCGCCCCGCACAGCGCGTATGTCTTTGCGAGAGCTAGCGCTTGGTCGTTGTAGCGCTTGGTGCGATCAGGATCGGCCATCACAAAGTCGAATACCTTCGCATACTGCGCTAGCCTCTCCGACGGCGTCAGGCCTGGAGACGAGTCGAATGTCACTCCGTGTAGAAGCGACGTCACGATGTCATGCTTTTCGAGCATGACGGCGACCATCTCGTCGATGGGTACGCCCGCTTGGTCACGGTCCGACGGTGAGTAGACCTTGAGCGCCTCTTGCAGGCTGGAGTAGACCCCGATCAGGTCAACGATCAGGCCGCCTGGCTTGTCACGGAAAGTTCGGTTGACGCGCGCAATAGCCTGCATCAGGCCGGCGCCCTGCATTGTCTTGTCGACGTACATCGTGTGCATCGCGGGCGCGTCGAAGCCGGTGAGCCACATATCACGCACGATCACGAGTTCCAGCTCGTCGTCGGGATTCTTTGCCCGAAGCTGGATCTCCTTCCGGGTGGACTTGTCGTGTAGATGCGGCTGGAACTCCTGTGGGTCGGATGCGGACCCTGTCATGACAACCTTGATCTTGCCTGTGCGGTGGTTGTCGGTATGCCACTCGGGTCGTAGAGCGACGATTTTCTCGTAAAGCTTGACCGCGATACGGCGGCTCATCGCCACGATCATGCCCTTACCGACGAGGGATTCTCGCCGCTTCTCCCAGTGCTCGACGATCTCATGCGCGACCAGGTCGAGACGCTCGTCCGCACCGACGATCGCTTCGAGCCGAGCCCAGCGAGATTTGGCCGCCGTTGCTGTGGTCTCTTCGACCTGCTCGGTGATCTCGTCGGCGAGGACGTCGAGTTCGCCGGAAATCGCGTCGCTTAGCCCAACCTTGACGAGTCTGGGTTCGTAGAAGATCTTGACGGTCGCGCCATCCTCGACGGCGCGAGTGAGGTCGTAAATGTCGATGTAATCACCGAATACAGCCTGCGTGGACTTGTCGGCGGTCTCGATTGGCGTTCCGGTGAAGCCCAGGCAGGTTGCACCGGGGAGCGCGTCCCGCATGTGTTTGGCGAGGCCGGACTTGAGCCGCCCCTCAGAGTCAAGGGTCTCGCCGAAGCCATACTGTGAGCGGTGCGCCTCGTCGGCGACGACGATGACATTGCGGCGGTCGGTGAGCACAGGGTTGGTGTCGCCGCGTTCCTCGGGTGCAAACTTCTGCAGCGTCGTGAAAATGATTCCCCCAGAGGCGCGCTGGAGCAGCTCGCGCAGGTTGCTGCGATTCTCTGCCTGTACCGGCCTTTCAGGGAGGATTGTCGCGGGCGAGAAGGTCTCGCCGAAGAGCTGGTCATCGAGGTCGTTACGGTCAGTGATGAAGACGAGAGTCGGGTTCTCCATGCGCGGATCGCGCATGATCTTCGCGGCGTAGAACACCATCTCGAAGCTCTTACCCGACCCTTGGGTATGCCAGACCACACCACCGCGTTTGTCGCCCTCGGGACTCGCGGCCTTCACAGTTGACTCGACCGCGGTGTTGACCGCCCAGTACTGGTGGTACTTCGCGACCCGCTTCACGAGGGAACGCATCGGCTGACCGGTGGCCTTGTCAGTGATCGTCTCGTCGCTGAAAACCACGAAGTTGCGGAGGATGTCGAGGAATCGCTTCGGCTCGAACACGCCTCGGATGAGCACTTCGAGGGAAGGCCGGTCGGTAACGACGTCGCGGCCGTCGATGGTCTTCCACGGCGCGTAGTGCTCGAATGCGCCAGTGAATGAACTCATGGCGGCGCTGGGCACACCGTCGGAGATGACGGTGACGGCGTTGAAGTCGAAGATCGGCGCGATATCTCGGCGGTATGTCTGGATCTGGTTCCAGGCGCCCTTCATGTCGGCGTTCTCGTCGGCGGGATTCTTCAGCTCGAACAGGGCTAGCGGCATGCCGTTCACGAAGACGACGACGTCGGGGCGGCGGTTCTTTCCGTCCTTCGTCACTGTGAACTGGTTGACAGCGACCCAGTCGTTCATGTCGGGATTCTCGAAGTCGAGGAACTTTACGCGGACGGTGCGAGTTTGACCGTCGGCCCCACGATGCTCGACAGGAACTCCGCCGATAAGGAATTGGTGGATTCGATAGTTCTCATCGATCGGGTTCTGGGATTCCGGGCGGAGCAGGCGCTTGACCGCCTGGTCTATGACCGTGTTGTCAATGCCGGCGTTCATTCCGCGAACAGTGGGCAGCAGACGGTCAATGAGCACGACGTCGGCGAACGAGTCGCGCAACTGTGGGCCATCACCTCCCGGAGAAATACTCGGCCCATGGAGAGTTTGGTAGCCGAGGTCGGCGAGCCACTCCAAAGTGGCTTGCTCTACGACGGATTCGTTGAAGTTGCTCACGGTGCTGTTTCGACCTCCGCGTCGTCTACCCATCGGGCGAACACGCTGAGCGCGGCGACGTACTCCAGCGCCGTCTGTTCGTCGATGTCCCTATGGTCTTCGTGATTGAACGGGTTGCGAATCCCGCCGTAGATGCCGTCTGCAAGTGCCCAGGCGCTACGCTGGACGGATTTGTAGGTGTCGGAGCCGTCGGGTTTCCGGCGCCGCAGCCGTGGCATTTCGCGGGCCGGGACATCGAGGCTGAATGCCGGCAGCGACAAGGCGGTTTGGCTGGCACCGCCTCGGTCGACTTTATGATGAGCCTCGCACTGAGCAGTCTTCGCAGCGCCTTCGATGGCACCGCGCGAAGACTGCTCAGCGAGGTGTCGGAATTCCGTAGCTTCGGAGTCTGCAATCCGCCGGCGTGGTCCCAGCATCGCGATGCAGCTTCCCGCCTGGTTGTCGAACGTGATTCGATAGGTCGCACGCACGAATTGCTGGTACACGCGGGCGGCGCGTTCGCACTCGATGCCAGTCATCTGGTGACCTCCAAGGGAACAACGAGTCGGCCGGAGAGCAATTCCGGAAGTAAGGAGTCACGGAGCTTCGACAGCGCCACCGACTCACGCTCGAGAGAGTCGATGCGTGCTAGGAGTGGTCGGACGAGGTCCGCATATTGGGACTGAGCGTCCTTGGTCACGACGGGAGCGGAGTACGTGGGGATGGCATCGCTTGCTAGGTGGAGCACGGTGGTGCCACTCGTTCTGCTTCGGCAGTGCTGACGGAATCGTTCGTCGGTCAGGATTCCAAGCAAGTACTCGTTGGCAATCCCGTCGATTGGCCGGACAATAGCGAGGTCGAGCGACGCCACGAGCACGTCAGCCGTCGAATTGGCAGGTACGCGCACCGCGCGTCCGACTACTTCAGCGCCTTGTGTCAGGTCAGTCTGAGCAACGGCGAGTTCTCCTGGCACTACGACCTGCGCGGGCTTGTACCGTCCTGCGTATGGCTTCAAGCCGTCCGGCTTATAGCCACCCGCCCGGTCGAATGACTTCAGTGTAACGAGCGAGGTCCTTGATTCCTTCAGATCCGCACTCTTATAGGAAACGCCCTTGGTGATCGTCGCGAGCTGCCCAAGGGGCTCATAGGTGGGGGTTTCGCGTGCGAGCAGACTCCGGAAGTGAAGCGTCACCAAAGCGTTGAGCAGTGCCGCGCTGCGGCCGTTCGATTCGATCTTCTCGTCAAGGATGTCGAGGGTGGCCGCGATGGCGCGCTGCTCCTCGGCGGGCGGCACCGGAAAGTACTGCGCACCGAAGGCCTCGCGCGTCAGCGACGGATTCGATGTGCCGTGCTTTAGATGGTTTAGACCGACATAGTTCACGAGGTAGTACGCAAACTTGAGGTCTATGTCGGCGCGGGGAACCAGTGAATACGCGGTATCGATAACCCAGTAATCGTGGTCGGTCCAATGCACACCCAGGTGCCCGGCACCCTTGCGTCCGACGATCACGCCGGGCCCCTGAAACAACGGAGTGTCGTGAGTCCCTGTCTGGCCATTAGTTCCGAACACGGGAACTCGCCCCGGTTGGCGACTCGACGCGACTAGGGCCTTCCCGTAGCGAAGATCGAACAGTTCGCTAGAACGCTTGAGAGGCCACTTGACCCGGGTCTCGCCACCGAGACCGCGGGCGACGTCCCCACCAGTGAGGGTGTCAGTTGTCATGGATACCTTGAAGGCGGGCGCGGACGGTTGATTCAAGCTCTCGTCCACGGTCGAACTCGGCATACAACTCAGCGGTCAGGCGGGTAATTTTTGCCTCGATAGGTTCATCTTCGACCTCGGCTTCTTCAGTCCCGACGTAGCGTCCAGGTGTGAGAACGAAGCCGTGTGCTTCTATGTCGGCGAGCGTCGCAGTCTTCGCAAATCCAGGCACATCCGCGAAGGCACCGTCGTGATTGCGCCACGCGTGGTAAACGCCTGCAATCTGCTGGATTTCGTCGTCCGACAACTCGCGGAGACGTCGGCTGACCATTGCGCCAAGGTTGCGGGCGTCGATGAACAGCACCTCCCCCTTTCGTGCACGATGCTGTGCGTTGCCGGCGCGGTCACGGCTTGCGAACCACAGACTGACCGGGATGCCGGTGTTGAAGAAAAGCCTGTCGGGCATCGCGATAATGCAGTCAACGAGGTCATCCTCGATTAGTTTTCGGCGAATCTCGCCCTCGCCGCCGCTCTTCGAGCTAAGCGATCCGTTGGCGAGCACGAACCCGGCTGTACCGCGGGGTGACAGGTGGTAGAGGAAGTGCTGGACCCACGCGAAGTTCGCGTTGCCGACGGGCGGCGTGCCGTACTTCCAGCGGGGGTCGTCGCCGAGTTTCGCGTTCCACCAGTCGCTTACGTTGAACGGAGGGTTCGCGAGCACGAAGTCGGCCCGTAGGTCGGGATGCAGATCCTGGGTGAAGGCGTCTGCGGATTTGTCTCCGAGGTCCGCGTCGATACCTCGAAGGGCGAGGTTCATCTTCGCAAGCTTCCAGGTGGTCGCGGTGAACTCCTGGCCGTACACCGAGATGTCGTTGCGCTTACCACCGTGCGCCTTCACGAATTCGGCGGACTGGACGAACATGCCTCCCGAACCGCATGCGGGGTCGTAGACGCGGCCATGATAGGGCTCCAGCATCTCGACCAGAGTTTTGACCACCGAGCGTGGAGTGTAGAACGCCCCCGCGTCCTTGCCGGTCTCCCTCCCGGCGAACTGGCCGAGGAAGTATTCGTAGACTCGGCCGAGCACGTCATCGGACCCGTGGTCGTCGGTCTCGGTAAACCCGATCGAGCCGATGATGTCAACAAGCTGACCGAGGCGACCCTTATCGAGGTCCTCACGACCGTAATTGCGCGGCAACACTCCGCGCAGCTTCGGGTTCTCGCGCTCAATGAGGTCCATCGCATTGTCGATCGATTCGCCGATCTCCGGCTGCTTCGCGGACTTTCGAATGATGTCCCACCGGGCGGCGGCGGGAACCCAGAAGACCGAGTGACTGCTGTACTCGTCGCGGTCCTCGACGAGACGCTCGATCTGCTCGGGCTTCAGCCCCTCAGCTGCAAGTTCGGCCTCAATCTCCTGGCGGCGACCCTCGAATCGGTCGGAGATGTACTTGAGGAACACCAAGCCGAGCACGACGTGCTTGTACTCGCTCGGCTCCTGATTGCCGCGTAGGGCGTCGGCGGCGTCCCAGAGCTTCTGCTCAAGGGTCTTAGTTGCGACCTTGCGTGCACCTCGTGCCATACGGCGCCTCCCTTCTGCGTTGTTGCTGGTTTTCTGCCGGATACCAAGAACAATCCGGCTAGGTGGCGTCGATGTAAAACTCAGGCTGCTATTCCGATTGGGCTGCCTTGGTGCGGCGCTTCTTAACCGCCGCTGAGAGGATCGCGTGCTCTTCCTCGGTGGCCTGGTCGAAGAAGTTCTCCGGCCACTCATCAATCCCGCCGTATTCGTTCGTCTTCACGAGGTCGTATGTGGTCGCGCCGTTTACGCGCTTCGCAAAGTAGATACCGATCGTGTCCCGAAGGGCATCATCGAGATCCTCAGCGACATGCCGTCGCAATCGCGAAATCATGTACTCGCTGTGGGTCTCGACGATTAGGTGTCGCCCGCTTTGGGCGATCGCCAACAGGAAGTCAGTAAGGCGCTGCTGCACCCGTGGATTCAGATGCAACTCAGGTTGTTCGATCAGGAGCAGGGAGCCGACCGGTGCCTCTACGCACATCACAATGACCGGCAGCAACTGGCTGACGCCGGTGCCGACACTGGTCAGGTCCAGGTCGCCCTCGACATCCTTTTGCCTCACTTCCATCTGGATCCCGAAGCGGCCTTGGTCCGATACCGAGAAGCTCTCGCCGATATCGAGGTAATTGGCCCACCGACTCACCGCTGTCATGAGCTGGATCGGTCGGCGCGAAGGCCTGATCGATCCATCGTCTTGCGGAGTCGGGACACTGACCTTCCGAGTACCGTGTCGCTGCAGCACTGAGGCCGTGAACTCTCCCTTTGTCCCGACATAGGTGTCGTCGCCTTCTGGCGAGTCGGGATAGGAGGCTCGGGGTTCGTCGCGAAGCGGGCCGAGGTAGCGAATGCCTGTACTCAGATACGAGGACGCGAGATTCGACGCCCGGCCCAGGTCGTCTAGGCGATGAGGGAACGGGACCTCGCCTCCAACTCCGCCCTTGGTCAGTTCCTCGACAACTGCATCGCTGAAGGTTTCGGCCGATGCAATGTTGAGGTCGATCTTGGAACGTGTCTTAGGGGCCTTGGAGCTGAGCTCGATACGCACAGCATCCACGTACTCAGCCTTCGCGTCGACCACCGCGGCATGAACCGACAGCAGAATACGTCCGACTTCCTCGATGGCTTTGGCCTCGGTGAGGAGGTCATGCTCGATCTCGTCCCGCTCTTGGATGGATCGCCGTAGGAGCATGTCGCGCCAAGCCTCGAACAAGACCTCGGCGCGTGGGCGCATCACCGAGGCGTCGAGCGGGAAGCCTCCAGTGACAAGGATGTCGACAACTTCCAGCACGTTGCCATTGGCACCGGCGAACTGTCCCGAAAAGTAGTTTGGAATCAAGCGCGCATCATCGTCCTCCTCGAGCGGAACAAGGTCTTCGGCATCGTCATCCGCGATGGCAAGTAGCCACGCCCTATCGACACGCTGGACGTTCCTGGAAAACGAGTCCGTGTCCTTTGGCTTCAGGTCGACGTTAAGCCGCTCAATCTTGGCGATACCCTTCTGTTGTGTTGACTCGCCAAGCTTGACCTCCCAGGACAGGGTTGCCAGAAATGGTCCTGGCTGAGCCGGGGCGAGCACCCTTCCGTCCCGATTTACGCTTCGCGGGGCCCGAATGTCGAAATCAGCGCCGATGATTAGCGGTTCTTCATCGTCGGTGCCGGGGCCCCGGTGCTTCACTTCGGCCACGGTGCCGAGACGGACCCCGCGACCATTGAGCGGGTAGAGGTAGCCCGTCGTTCCTGTCGCCTGGCTCGCAGCGCGGATGCTCTGGAGCAGTGTGCTCTTGCCCGCGCTGTTCGCACCAACGACGACGGTCAGTGGGCGAAGCTCGACCTCGGCATTTCGAACGGACTTGAAGTTTTGTAGACGCCACCGGCGAAGAGTGATGCCCCGGCGCATCGCGAATGGCAAGCGGCGCTCGATTAATGGATTGCTCATGCGTAGACCCCTCGGGACTGTGTGACGCGCGCGCTGGCAGAAAAAAGGCCGATCTGGACGAGACGTCCATCGCGGGTGCGGGCGGTCCGCGCTTCGATCGGACCTCGAATATCGGTCGACCGGCCCAGAAGCCACAGGCTCGAGTGTCCAGACGCGGATGCCATCTCCACTTGAAGTACCTGGAAGTGCTCCATCGATGAGCCGGCAGCTGGAGTTGTAGGCGCTGCCTCTGTTGGGTCGGCAAGTCTCCATAAGAGACGCAGAGAGTTGTAGAGGCCGACCGCACGGTAGGCCTCCACGAGTTCGTCGTCCAACGCTCTGTCTACGAGCCAACCGGGAACTAGCGCTGTCCCACGGCTCACTCCGTCGATCACTTCCACCACAAACTCCTCAAATGCTGCGACTTCCACCTCCGTGGAGGGTGCGCGAAGTGCGTGGGGGTCGATGGAAGCAACCCGCCCACCGTCGATCAGATCGCGAGTGCAATCTGTGGTCAACCTCTGGAGCCGCTTCAACTCGTGGAGTTTGAAGTTCCAGCGAGGGTCGCTGCGGTCAACAACTGGAGGGCCAGCTATCGGACGACCGACAACGTCCTCCTCACGTAGCGCGGAGAGCGCCTCCAGAACCTGCGCGTCGACTCGTCCAATGCGACGGTCGAGCTGGACCACCCACATGTAGCCGAAAATCTCGGACTCCGCGAGTAGGTCGTACGTCCGGCCGATCTCCTCGCCGGATAATACGAGGTCGGCGCTTGAGCCGTACTCGATGTCCGGGCTGAGCAGTGCAACGGTGACAGATTGCGTCGTCTCATCGAAATCTGTCACGAGCACTAACGCGGCCGGGGTATCACGGTCCATCGCCACCGCGCGGTAGATGCCACCGATCTCAATCTCGGTCATTCGTACCTCCTCCCGCCTTGGTGATAACAATTGACTGCAGACGCCCCAACACGTACCCGAGCACGGCTTCACTTTGTGATGTCAGTTCGCCACTTACCTTGTGGAAGGCAGATGCTTTGTACTTCGCGGCGGTTGGCCGGCTGACACCGAGGCGGCGTGCAATGTCGCCATCAGAATCGCCGATCCACTTGCCAGCGAGCACCGTCGCTTCGTCACGCGTCAGTGCTGCGTCGAGCCGTTCTGTGAGTTCGTTAGCCATAATTAGGTCGCCGGGGTCGAGTTCGCCGGATCTGTCTTCAGTCCCGGCCTCATCAGAGACAACCTCCGCTGTTGCGAAGACTGTCAACGATTCGTCCAGAATCTTTCGAAGGTCGAGTTCCACGACCTCTCGAACGGCGTTGCAGATGAGGACCAGAGCACCAGTAAGGGTCTCCTTCGTCCAGATCGCACTGGCTCGTTCGGTCCCACTGCCTGGAAGGCGCGGCAACGCAGCGAGTGATGCAGTGAGGCGTCGCGTGTAAGGCGCGGCGTCAGGACTATGGCCAGCGATCCGCCAAGATCGTGGCATTTTCTTCACCTGCTCAAAGGGTGGGTCTCCCAGGCGTTCGACGGCTCGATCGAAAAGGTTGTCGATCGCAGTCCGCTGCCTGCGATCGATCAAGGTCATTCGTACCTGGCGGTATATCAGGGCGCGGGCGTGTCCAAAGTCGTTCGCGACATCGCAGATGTACTCGGCCTGGCCCTTCGTTAGCATGCGTTCGACGACGTCTTGGGCCAAGTCGTTGACGGCTTCGTCATCCCATGCGGCGCTGCGCGCGTAGACCGAGGGGCTGTACCGCCGGGCAACGCGCTGCGCCGCCGTCTGAATTTCTTGGAGCCAGCGCGAACCGATACCGCCGCGCTCGAATTCTTCGATCAAGGCATAAAGGTCACCAACGCCCACATCGCCGAGGTCGAGCTCTTCGCCGACGTCCGTGAGCAGATCGTCGGCGTCTACTTCGTCCGCCATGGCGCTTTCATTACTGCTTCGACTGTGCTTTCGTCATCGTCGCTACACAGTCGGTGCGCCTCGTCGAGGGCATCCTTCGACACCGGGAGCGGCCGCGAGACCACGATACTGCCGTCGTCGCGGAGCCAGCATTTAGGCCATTCATCACGATGGTCGTGCCCAGGGTTTAGAACTTCCAAGCGGTCGAGGCTGGACGTGCGGGCAAACACATAGGCAATCGCGCCGGAACTCGGCCAATAGCGGAGGATTATCGGTCTTTTGGCACTGGGCTTTTGCGGAGCGAAGCCGACGATTGACTCGGTCTGCGCAAACCAAGCCTCGCCAACGGGCGGGCCCATATTGAGTAGCCCTGCAAGACCAGATAGATCGAACCCCACCGGCACCCTTTGCTGCCGAAAACGGAGCTCGGCCATATAACGTCATCGCAACTTGGCCGAGTATATCGAGTCGGACGGCTGCGGCCGCAACGAAGGCGTACGGCGGGTCCATGCCCGAGCCCTGAGTTTTTGGCCAACACCGAGCCGCTGCGGACCCGTCACTGTGCTGTAAGGCCACCGTGCTGGGAGGAAGGACCGTGATGACCGATCTTCACCGCTGCCGATGGGGAGCGTTGCGAGTGTCCAACTGGCGACCCCGTATCTTCGCCCCGCGATGCGACGGCTCGTCAAGGCCACCGAGGATTCCCTACGGTGACGCCGCACGATCTGCGGCATACAGCAGCGTCCCTCGCCATCAGGGGGCGCGAACTTCAAGGCCGTTCAGGCACGCGTTGGCAGTGCTTACGCTCGGACACCTGTGCCGACCTGATTCCCGACGATCTGGAAAAGGTGTCGGCGGCGCTGGATGAGGCCCCAGCCAAGTTACTCAAGGCTGCTGCGGACCAACTGCGGGCTGGAAAGGTAGAAGGCCCTGACCGGGGATTCCTGGTCAGGGCCTTACTCCAGCGTCGGGGTGGCGGGATTCGAACCCACGACCTCTTCGTCCCGAACCACGCCACCTGGGGTTTTGATGACGTTGGGTGCGTTGGCGGAAGCGAGTTTCCCCAGGTCAGCTGCATTGGGACGGTTGGGGTGCGCAGGCGGTGCGAAAATGTACTGCGGACTGACTGCGGACTGGAGGCCACGTCGCGACCACCACCGTTTCTGAGTTAGGCGGAACGTGAACCTTGAAATCAGAGTGTCGGTTTTCAAGGTTGACGCGCTAACCTTGAAATTACAGTTCTGGAATTCAAGCTTGGCGAGTCGAGGTGGAAGCGGTGGACATCGAGGCGCTTCGTGACAGCCCGATCGGACAGCTGGTTCCGATCAGGGGTCATGACCCCCGCCTAGGCGAGGCGTACGAATACGTCGCCTACGTCCCGGACCCCCTACCGTCGAACCTCGAGCTGAAAGCCGAGACTTATGCTGCCGTCATTGACGCCGCCTCGGCAATGGCGCGTGCCGACCAGGCGTCCTCGCTGCTGCCGAACCCAAGCCTGCTCGCCCGGCCGGCCACTCGACGTGAAGCGGTAAGCACCTCCGCGCTGGAGGGCACCTACGCCTTATTGGCGGACGTGTTCGAAGCAGACTTTCTCGACGTCGGGGAACTCACCGGTTCGGTCAGCGAGGTCAGAAACTACGTCACCGCAGCTGAGCGGGCATACGACATGGTGGCCGAAGGACAACCGATATCGGTTCGGATGCTCGAGGATTTGCAGCGCGAACTATTGCGCGGGACTGCCAGTGATGGCTCGCACGCAGGCAGTGTTCGCACCACTCAGGTGTTCATCGGACTCGGCAATCAGCGTGTCATGTCGGCTCGCTTTGTGCCGCCCCCGGCCGATCATCGGCTGCTCGACGGCTTGCGGCTGTGGCAGGACTGGATCCGGGAACCCAGCGCGATACCGACCATCATCCGAGTCGCGGTTTCGCACTACCAGTTCGAGACACTGCACCCGTTCCATGACGGCAACGGCCGTCTGGGGCGTCTCGTTATGGCTCTGCAGTTGATGAGTGCTGGTGAACTGCGCTTTCCAGTCCTGAACATCTCACCGTGGCTAGAGCAACATCGCACGGAGTATCAGGACGGCTTGCTGCGGGTCTCGCAGACTGGCGGATGGGACAACTGGGTGTGCTTTATTTCCGCGGCCATCCATGCTGAGGCCTTGGAAGTCATCGACCGAGTGGACAAGCTTCTTGCACTCCGCGAGGAGTTCCAGGCGATTTTGCACGGAGCTAAAGGGGTCTCGCTCCGGATCGCCGACGACCTGATCGGTTACCCCATGATCACTGCGTCGGCTGCGGCGGCGCTCCACGGCGTGTCCTACCAGGCCGCGAACACCGCTATCACCAAGCTGGTCGATAAAGGGATACTCCGGCAAAGGACTGCGGGACGATACGACCGAATTTTTCAATGTGACGGTGTCCTGGCGGCGCTGGAGTACTGACGTTCGGCCGGGACGGCCCTTTCGGCCTGCGATCCTGATGATGCGCAGCGCAAGATGACAACTGCGAAAGACCCTCGCGGACCTCGCGTGCCTCGTTGACGCTGGTTAGAGTGCGAGCGCCGATGGTGGCAACGGGAGGGCTCGTCGGCGCCCGCCAAACTCGGCGAAGGTTTCGCGAGGCTCGACGTTGAAACACGGCAAGTCCGACGCCCAGCCGGTTCAGGAATTAGCCACAGAAGCGATGACCTCGATCGCGACCGCGGCCGGCACCGACCTCGGAAAGCAATTATTGAGGCGGCACTGCCCCTGATGGCCTAAAGATTCTTCGACGTCAGCTGCCCCTGCAGCCGCGTCGTCAAGAGCGGCGCAAACCACGGTGAGGCCGCAGCGCGATCACCGGCCGATTCGTGACGGCGACGGGCCCCGGCACATCATTCGGATACGGCGGTGACGTAGCGCGGATGAGCGTTAGGCGGGGGCGGCCGATGTTGTTTGGCTGCCCTTGTGCCCTGTTTCTAACCTTCCGCCGCGCCTCTGCGAGGCAGAGTAGTGCGATGGCGCCGCCCACCCGGTTTATGCAAATGGTCGAATCCTCGCGCGACGAGGCATCGCTGGCTGTCCGGCTTTACAACAACCCCTCGGAAGCCCGGTCGTTCGAAGGGTTTGTAGTTCATATGCACCTGGCCTGGCTTTACTTGCTGCACGCCGAGTTGACGCGTGACGGGGTCGACTACCGGTACTGGCACCAGCAGGGCCGCTCCCGTCGGCTGGAGCGGGTGGACGGAGAGCCTAAGCGTTGGGAGTTGGCAAAAAGCATGCGCTACCGCTGGCCGAACGAGAAGGACCCCGTCCGGGCAAACCTCATGTTCTTCATCGGGCTGCGCAACAAGTTTGAGCACCGGTACGCCCGTCAGCAGGAAGCCCTAACGGCGGTGGTGGGTGGTCAAGTCCAGGCGCTTCTGCTGAACTACGAGGAAGAAGTGACCAGCCAGTTTGGCGTCGAACTGTCGCTGGCTACTCGCCTGCGGTTCCCAGTCTTCATTGGCTCGTTCACCGACGAGGGCGAGCGCACTCTGCGCAGACTGCGCGCTCAACTCCCGGCGACGCTACGAACCTTCATATCCGAGTACGACGCCGGACTCGACGACTCGATCACCAGTGACTCCCGCTACGAACTCCGCCTCCGGGTGATACAAGAACTCGCGCCGAAGGACCCTGACGCTCTGGCGGTGCAATTCACCAGATACGACGACATGGACGATGAGCAGCGGGCCATTGTCGAGGCGATCGGCAAGAAAGGCCACGTCGTCGTCCGGGAGCGCCAGCGGGGTGTCGTCGGGCATGGCCTCATGAAGCCGACTAGGGCCGCCAAGGTCGTGCAGGATCGGATCCCGTTCCTCTTCAGCACCGGGCACTTCACTAACGCCTGGAAGCGGCTTGGCGTGCGTCCCCCGGTCGGTAGCCCCCATCCCGAGAAGACCGACGAAAAATACTGCCTCTACGACGAGCGGCACAAGGACTACGGCTACACGCAGGCCTACGTTGAAAAGTTGGTTCGGGAGTGCGACACCGAGGAGGGCTTTCGGAAGGTCCTCGGGACAGCGCCTCGAGATAAGGAAACTGGCACCTGGGTGGGCGAACCGCCGCCTAACGCAACCCCGCCGTGGATAAGGAAAACCGCCCCGCCGATCATCGAGGAGCGATAGCTCCGCGGCCTCAGTTAGGGGTTTCAACGCCTTGGGCAGCGAGTGCGGCCAGTTGCGCATCGAGGCCTTGGGCGGCGGTGCTCACGCGGGCGTACCCGAGAATCGTTGTCACACCACTACCGTCTCATTCGGCTCCGACATGAGGATCTGAGACACGGGATGCGAGACAGGAAACGAGACAAGGCAAGCTGGGACTATGCGGCGGGGAGTGGGCCACTTGTCGGGTGTCCCGTTTCTCTACAAATGAGACCGAGCAGTTGGTTCACGTCGGTAGGCGTCTTGGTCGCGTCAGGAGTAGCCAGGCGGGCACGGCTTGCTATCCGTATCTAGTGATCCGCAGTAGGTTGAAGTCGTGTTCGAAGGCGCGACCACTGAGCAGGCTCTGGCGGTGCTGGCCGCCGCTCACCGGGTCGTCCAACAAGTGCTCGACCCCGCGGACCCCCGTTCTGGACGTGGTGACGGCGTCGTCGTGGCGGCGGGCCGCTTGCTGTTCACCCCCGAAGTATTCGTCGATCCAAAGGCGTTGCCGCGCATCGAGCCCCAGGATCTCGGCAAGGCAATCGGGGCCAACCGTGACCTCGCAGAGCATGCGGCCGCCCTCATCGCCTGCGCTGGCCTCGCCGACGGCGTAATCGAGCCCACCCGTCTGCGACTGGTCGTGGAGTACGCCCATGCCATGCACGTCAGCGACGGCTGGGTGCGCGATGTTCTGCAGGTCGCCCGAGGGCATCTAGCGTGGGCAATGGCCGACATGACGCGACGCAACGCCTCGAACTTTCCCGGGTTCGCCAATCCCGATGACACCTTGGCACCGATGATGCCCTATGAGACGCAGACCGATGACGACAAGCGACTCGCCGAGCGGTTTCTCGTCTTGGAGGGGTTGCCGAAGAACACCTACGGACATCAGTTCTGGGCGCACTTTCGCAAGCACGGCTTCGACTTTCCTGGTCAGCCCAACGCGTTCACCGGTGTGTGGGCCGTGCCGCACGACGGCTTGCACGTCCTGTCGGGGTACAGCACGTCGATTCAGGGTGAGTTACTGGTCAGTGCGTTTACCGGGGGGATGCACCGCCGTGACGCGTTGCGCGCTCAGATCCTGCCGACCATCTTCGAGTGGCATGTCGGTCAGGAGGTCAATGGCATCGGCAAGCAGCAGGGGGCTCTGGATCCGGTCAAGTTCCTGATCAGTTGGCAGCGCGGCGAGGCCGCTACCACCGACGTACTTTCACCGCAGTGGGACTTCTTCGACGTCGTCGCACGTGATTTGGAGGAGCTGCGCTGGACTTACGGCATCACGCCGCTGATGCCCGCCCACGCCGCAGCCGGCACCGAGATCAACGTTGATGCGACCGCGGACCCCTACGCGAACTAGCCCGTGACCCTCGTCGACCACTTCGTCCACGCGGCGATCCCCAACCCGGAGCATGACCGACACCGCAGCCCATGGCAACTCGATTAGGCAAAAGCCGAGACGCGTCGAATGTCTAGAAATGAGACGGACGCTGGCCTCGGTTTCCACACGCCTTCTATTCGGGCCGGGTAGTGATCTGCCCGCAGGACGGCATGATGTGGCGAAACGATCAGGAGAGAACAATGCCAAGTAGTTGGGAAGCCTCGTCTGAGTAAACGGAGTGACGGCATCGCAACCGATGACCCCTACGCGGTCAACCACCCGGTCATCGCACTGGTGACGTCGGCGGGCGGCTTGGATGCGTTGTCGCATGTGCTGGCTCCGCTGCCAGCCGATTTGCCTGCGACCGTGCTTGTCGTTCAACACCACAGCCCGGACAAGACCAGTGCCTTGGCTGAGATTCTGAGTCGACGCACCGCGCTGCCGGTACGCGACGCCGAGGACGGCGACACCCTCACACCGGGCACCGTGTTGATCGCACCGCCCGCTCAACACCTGCTGGTGACCTCCGAGGCCCGTCTCGGGCTGATCAGGTCCGGAGACCTCCCACCCGCGCGGCCGTCAGCGGATCTGTTGCTGGCCACCCTGGCCGTCACCTGCGGACCGCGCGCCCTGGCGGTCGTGCTCACAGGCAAGGGTACCGACGCGCAAGCCGGCATCCGCGCCATCAGGCTCTGCAAGGGAACAGTGTTCGCTCAAAGTGAGTTCAGCTCCGAGCATTCCGGCATGCCTGGCGCAGCGATCGATACCGGACTAGTCCATCGCGTCCTACCACTGCACGACATCCCGAACGCCATCTACGACCACGTTCGCGCCCTCAGCGGATAACCATCGGCAACCCATACCCGGTCTCCAACAATGACCGGTGGCGCATCCCCGCGAGGCCAGTTTCCTTCCGTATCGGCGGGGTACCGACTGCCATCATGTGGCGACATACGGTGACCGAGGGATTGATGGCAGGCGCGGTTGGCGTGGCGGTGATGACCGTGGCGGAGAAGATCGAGCAGCGGCTCACCGGCCGGCCGAACTCCTACGTGCCGGCAGATGTGTGGTCGCGCCTGAGTGGGGCGCAGGACATGTCACCGCGCACACGATTGGCGGCGAACTGGGGCATGCACTACGGGCAAGGGGCCTTGTTGGGCGTGCTGCGCTCGGTGATGTCGGAAGCTGGTCTGCGTGGGCCGCTGGCGTCGGCGAAGTTCACTGTGCTGCGCCTGACCAACGACCAGATCCTGGAGAACGCCACTGGTGTCGGCGCTCCGCCGCAGACCTGGCCACGGCGTGAGCAGGTCATCGACGTGCTGCACAAAGGCGTCTACGCCTTCACCACCGGCGCAGTCACCGACGCGCTCGCCGCCCGCCGCGGACCCTCGCCAGGCCAACGTCACGCCCGTCGACTGCCCGGTCGGCATGCCGACGTCGGGCCCACCACAGAGGCCTACGCAGGGTCGCCGCTGACCGTGACCTACTCGTGGTGCGGCCGACAGTGCGTAGGGCGGCTGGCGGCGAGCGAGCAGATTCTTCCTAGGCAGGAATGGATGCGTGTCGTTGCGGTCCCGGACGTGGCGTCGGCGCCTTGGTGGTGGCTCGGTTGGGCGCCAGTTGGCCAGCAGGGCCAGGACGAGCAGGAGTTCGGCGATGTCGCCGCCGTAGTACATCAGGGACCCGGCACCAACACCTGCTCCTGGGATGTACGCACCACTGGCACTGGCACTGGCACTGGCACTGGCACTGGCACTGGCACTGGCCCTGGTGCTCGGTGCCCCGATGACCCTGCTGCTGCGTTCGATCCCGCGGCGGCACGGCCAAGAGATCGGCCGCATCCTGCGTTCGTTGGCTCGCCCACATCCTGGCCCGACCCGATCGTCACGCTCACCTTGACCATCGGCGCGGCCTGGCCGCGCTCTGCTTCACCCCGCTCTACGCCGCCGCCAGCGACAGCCCCGCACTGCACGCCCTCATTGACCTGCACTTCCTGCTGGTGGGCTACCTGTGCGCCGGGGTCATCGCCGGCCCGACCCCGCACCGAGGCGCCGCTCGGTCTATGCACGCCTGTGGCTGCTTAGCGTCGCGATCGCCGCCCACGCCGTCACCTCCCAACTGATTACGCCGGACTGTTCACCCAAGTCCCCGTCACTGCGGAAGAACTACGCGGCAGGAAAGTCGTTCGCCGCTAGATACCCTACGGGGTATAGTATTGAAAGTGGGGTCGGCGCTGTAGTGGCGTAACCCGGTAAGGTCCGCGAAGGAGTGTGCGATGGTTGCTGATGATGCGAGTATGACGTTGGTGCTCAACCGATTACGTCGTGCGCAGGGTCAGTTGTCGGGGGTGATCTCGATGATCGAGCAGGGCCGCGACTGCAAGGACGTGGTGACCCAGCTGGCGGCGGTGTCGCGCGCATTGGACCGGGCCGGATTCAAGATCGTCGCGACCGGGATGCGCCAGTGTGTGACCGGCGAGGCCCCCGAGGGTACGACGCCGTTGACCGAGGCCGAGCTGGAGAAACTGTTTCTGGCGTTGGCCTGACCTATTGAGAAGGGAGTGAGAGATGGGATACGCCTTGTCGACGACACTGCGCACGACATTCGACGACGCGGTGGCGCGCACGCGTACGGCGTTGTCCGAGCAGGGTTTCGGTGTGCTCACCGAAATCGACATGAAGGCCACACTGAAGGCCAAACTCGGTGAGGACATGGAGAACTACCTGATCCTGGGTGCGTGCAATCCACCGCTGGCGCACCGCGCCGTGACCTGCGATCGACAGATCGGGTTGCTGCTGCCCTGCAATGTGGCGGTGCGCACCGACCCCGACGACGCGGACACCATCATCGTCGATGCCATGGATCCGCAGGTCATGGTGCAAATGTCTAATGCGCCCGGGCTGCGGGAGGTCGCCGACGACGCCGCCGAGAAGTTGCAAGCGGCGATCGCCTCGCTGCAGCAGACCGCGGCCAGCTAGACAGCCACAGACTCCGATGCCGTCCCCGCACCGATGACCATCGCGCTGGCGCTGGCTTTCGGGGCGGTCATCGGGGTCCTGCTGGGCTTGCTCGGCGGGGGCGGGTCCATCATGGCCATCCCGGCCCTGGTCTATGCACTTGGGCTGGACTTCCAACAGGCCGTGCTCATCGCGCTGATCGTAATCGCGGTGGCCTCCGCGGTGGGATCGCTACCC
The DNA here is from genome assembly GCF_002013745.1 of Mycobacterium sp. D16Q16. Classification (NCBI taxonomy): domain Bacteria; kingdom Bacillati; phylum Actinomycetota; class Actinomycetes; order Mycobacteriales; family Mycobacteriaceae; genus Mycobacterium; species Mycobacterium sp. D16Q16. The sequence continues at coordinate 100,379 of NZ_MAEY01000022.1, read as the reverse complement.
AAAATTTCTGCCGGGCAGGTCAATTGGCGGCTGGCGGGTGTGTTCGCCCTTGCCGGCATCCCGGCCGCGTTCGCCGGTTCCGCCATCGGTGACCACCTACCGCAAACGGTCGTCATGGTGGGGTTCGCCGTGGTCATGGTCGTCGCCGGGATCCGCATGCTGACCGACGCCGACGACACCGGCGGCGCGTGCGAGATCGCTGACGGCGGGATCAACTGGCGCCGCTGCGCACCGCGCTCGATCCCCGCTGCTGCTGTTGTCGGGTTGCTCACCGGCCTGTTCGGCGTGGGCGGCGGATTCCTCATCATTCCCGCGCTGGTGATCATGTTGGGCGTGGAGATGCCGATCGCGGTGGGGACCTCCTTGCTGATCATCACCGCCAACTCCGCGGCCGGCATCGCCTCGCACGCTCAGGACGCCACCATCAACTGGTCGGTGACCGCAGCCTTCGTCGCTACCGCGGTAGCCGGCTCGCTGATCGCCGGGCAGCTCGGCACCAAACTGAACAACACCCGCCTCCAGCACTGGTTCGCCTACCTCGTCTTCGTGGTCGCGGCCTACGTCCTCGTCGACACCCTGCTCCTGCATTGAGGCACAACACCGACGTGACACCCCACCCCCAATTCGAACAAGGAGTTCATCTCATGGACGTGTCCATCATCGAAACCTCCGGTCTCGGAGACCGCAGCTACCTGATCACCCACGGTGACACCGCGGTGGTGATCGACCCGCAACGCGACATCGACCGGGTACTCGACCTCGTCGCCGACCACGGCGTGCAGATTACCCACGTACTCGAAACCCACATCCACAACGATTACCTCACCGGCGGCCTGGAACTGGCCCGCACGACCGGCGCGGTGTACGTCGTGCCCGCCGGCGACGACGTCGACTACCAGCGACACGCCGTCACCGACGGAGACACCATCGACGCCGGGCCCATCCAGCTCCGCGTCCTGCACACCCCTGGCCACACCCATCACCACGTCAGCTACGTGCTGCAGGACGCCGCCGGCACGGTGCACGGTGTATTCACCGGCGGGTCCATGCTGCACGGCACCACCGGGCGTACTGACCTGCTCGGCAGCGACCAGACCGAAACCCTGTCGCACGCGCAGTTCCATTCGGTGCGTCGCCTCGCCGCTGAACTGCCCGACACCACCGCGGTCTATCCCACCCACGGCTTCGGCAGCTTCTGCTCCTCCAGCCCCGCCACCGGCGACTCCTCCACCATCGCCGAACAACGCACCACCAACCCTGCACTCACTCAAGACGAACAGACCTACGTCGAGGAACTCATCGCTGGGCTCTCGGAATATCCGACCTATTACGCCCACATGGGCGTCATCAACAGCCGCGGCCCCGCCCCCGTCGACCTGTCACTGCCGACACCGGTAGACCCCCAGGAACTGCGTCGACGGATCGACGCCGGCGACTGGGTCATCGACCTACGCAACCGCACCGCCTTCGCCGCCGGACACCTCGCCGGCACCCTCGGCTTCGAACTCTCAGGATCCTTCGTCGCCTACCTCGGCTGGCTCTACACCTGGGGCGCCCCGCTCACCCTCATCGGCGACGACCACGACCAAATCCTCGAGGCGCGACGCGAACTCGCCCGCATCGGCGTTGACAACCTCACCGGCTCCGCTACCGGAGACGTCCACACCCTGGCCCACGACACCCCGCTGCGCAGCTACCGCGTCGCCGACTTCGCCGCCCTCGCCACCGAGATCGACAACCCCAACATCACTGTCCTCGACGTCCGCCGCGCCGACGAATACGACAACGGCCACATCCCCAACGCCCTCAACATCGCCCTGCATGAACTACCCGGCCGCGTCGGCGACGTCCCCACCGGTGAAGTCTGGGTGCACTGCGCCTCCGGCTACCGCTCCTCCATCGCCGCATCACTCATCGACCAACCCGACCGCGCCGTCGTCCTCATCGACGACAAATACACAGAGGCCCAGAACCTGAACCTGACGACGTGAGCCTGTCGCCCTCGCAGGTGTGGCTCTTGCGGACATCGCGCAACTCATGCGCCCTCGGAAGGGGGTGTTTCAGGTCTTGCAGGAGCCGTCAGCCGACGATGGGCTCACCACGTCGCGGGGCTGTTGGTTTGGTGGGCCACCAGCTGGCTTCGCGTAACAGTGTGGCGATAGCGGGCACGGTGAGGGTGCGCACGAGGAAGGTATCGAGCAGCAATCCGAAGCCGATGATGAGGCCGGCTTGGATCATGATGGCGACTGAGCCGACCATGAGGCCGAACATGCTGGCCGCGAATATCAGACCAGCTGAGGTGATGACGGCTCCGGTGTTTGCCACGGTGCGCAGGACGCCGACGCGGATGTTGGTCCCGGATTCTTCGCGGAGCCGTGAGACGAGCAGCATGTTGTAGTCGGCGCCGACGGCGACGAGGATGATGAATGCCAGTAATGGTACGGGCCAAGCGATTTCGTAGCCCAGTCCCCATTGGAATACCACAACGCCGATGCCGAGCGAAGCGAGGTAGTTGAGCACGACGGTGCCTAGTAGGTAGAGCGGTGCCAGGAGTGCGCGCAGCAGTAGGACCAGGATGACGCCGACGATGATTATGGTGGCGACGGCCAGTTGTGCGAAGTCGGCCCATAGGAATCGTTGGATATCGGAGTTGACGGCGGGGAAGCCGGCGACGGATACGGTGGCGTCGGCGAGCGACGTGTTGGGTCGTGCGGTGTTGGCGGTGTCGGTGATGCGGCTGGCGAGCTCCATGGCTTCGACGCTGTAAGGGTCGTGGCTGCTTTCGATCATGAACCGCGCGGTCTTGCCGTCCGGTGAGAGGAATTGCTTGGCAACGTCGGTGAATTGCCGGTTCTCGAATGCATTAGCGGGCAAGTAGAAACCGCTCGAGGAGTCGGAGTCCGCCGCTGCGCGTGAGGAATTCTGTAGTTGGGTGGCGATCTGGCTCATGCCGGACAGCATTTCGATGTTGCTGTCGGCCAGGGTGCGGACACCGGTCGCGAGTGCTTGAGCGCCGGAGGCCAGCTGTCCGATTCCCTCCTGTAGTCGGCGGAGGTTGGTGGCCAGGTCGTCGGGATCACCCAGGGCTCCGAATGCCTTGTCCAGCGAGGCGACTGCGTTCTGGACGTTGGCGAGGGTGCCACCAACGGTGGCATTGGTCGCGGGATCGTAGCGGTCCCCGAGGTCGGCGATCTGGTCGAAGAATCCGCTGTCGCGCAGGCTGACCAAAATCTTCACCTGGTCACGAATTTGGGCGCACTGCGGGGTGGCGGCACACCACGGTGAGGTGTTGAGCGCGCCCACGAGTGGATCGAGCTGGGTGATCGCGTTCTGCGCCTGGTTGGCCAGCGGTCGCAGTCCTGGGCCGGATTGGATGGCTTGGTCGACGGCGGGGGCGGTGGCGGAAAGTTGTTGCAGCAGTGGGCGGAACTGGTTGACCTGAGTTCCCGCGGATTGAGCTTGGGTGAGGATTCCGGCCAGTGGCGCGAGGGCGGTGCGCACCGTGCCATCGATCAGATCGACCAGCATGCGCGTCGTCGTGCTCTTGGCGCTGCCCTGTTCGGCGAAGAGTGCCAACACAGGATGCGGGACATCGCACTGGACGAGCGCGGCGACGAGCACCGCGAGGAGGACGGGTCGGTCCTCGACGTTGATGTTGACGAAATCCCACAGTCGATCCAAATCACCCACCGACGGCAGTGGCATCGCGGCCGTCAGCTTGCTTCGCAAGAAACGAACCGGGGCGGAATCGGTGACAGTCCACCGTCCCTGGCCGATGCGGATCACCTTGCCGTCAGGTCGTCCAGTATCGATGTAGTTGATACCGTCCAGTTCTGCGACGCGCAGATACAACTTCTCCGGAGCCTTGATGGCGGCCATGCCTTCGAGGATCAACGTGGCGTCAGTGAGTGCCTGGCCGACGGCGACAGTGCCGGTGTCGCGGAAGTAGCGCGAGGCGAGTTCGGCTCGCAGGCCGGCCTTGCCGGCGCGTAGCAGCATCGCCAGGTGCGGCCGCGTGCGTTCGGCGCCGAAGGGTTCACCGTCCTCGGAGACGCCGAGGCAATATCGCTCTTGGGCCATCTCCACCAGCCGAACGGCAACGGACTTTTTGTCGGTCTCGGCCCTGGCACTCAATGCTTTTCCCGCCTACGAAGCTTCTGAAGGCGGGCATGGCAGGTTATTCTCATGAGGAGTCCTCCGGTTGAGCGATCGGGTGGTTCGAATGAAAGACCTCGGCTAGGACCCGGGGTCTTTCTCAATTGCGGATCTCACGCGGCGTCGCCGCCTCCACGCCGAGTTGCAATTTCTTGCTCCGAGATCCACCGCAGCACCTCGTCGCGGCGGTAGACGACGCGGCGGCCCAAGGCAAAACTGGCAGGCCCGATATCGCAGTGGCGCCAGTAGCGCAGGGTCCCGACGGGGACGCCGATGATTTCCGAAACCTGTTTCGCGTTCAGTAGATCCATCTGATGCTCCTCAAAGGTGTGTTCTGTCAACGAATCCAACGCTGGTGGTGGCGCCCCGTATTTGTCCACCACTACCCTGCAGATCACTTGCAAATTGACTCCAGCCGAACGGTTTCGTCGGCTGTCGGTAGTCGATGTGAAACTGGGCACCAAGGGAGGTGGCTCACATGCAGCGACGAAACCGCCGCGCGGGCGTCGAGGACAGGTGGCGTCGATCAGACGGAAGCCCTTCCGCGCGCAGTGGTAGGGGACGCCGGTGGTTGGCCCGGTATGTGGACGACCAGGGTGGAGAGAACACGCGGTCATTCGAACGCAAGGTCGATGCGCAGGCCTTTCTCAACGAGATCACTGCCGCCCAGACGATCGGCACCTATGTCGCGCCGAAAGCGGGCCGCATCACCGTCCGCGAGGTGCATACCAAATGGCTTGGGACGCAGAGCCATTTGAAGGAGACCACGGTCGCGACACGCGCGTTCGCCTGGTCGGGCTACGTGGAAGGACGGTGGTCCGCCGTTGCGGTGGCCGACGTGCAGTCGTCGGACATCAGAGCGTGGGTGCAGGAACTGGCGGCCGGCGGAGCCAAGCCCGCCACCATCGAGAACGCGCTTAGCGTCTTGCGCCAGATCCTCGAGATGGCCGTCGAGGACCGCCGGATCCCCCGGAATCCGTGCACGGGAGTGAAGTCGCCGCGACGACAGCACCGATCGCGGGGCTATCTGACGCACCAGCAGGTGGAGCTTCTGGCATGCGAGGTTGGCGAGTACGCCACCGTTGTCCGATTTCTCGCTTACACCGGGTTGCGTTGGGGCGAGATGGCAGCGCTGCGGGTGGAGTCATTCGACATGTTGCGTCGCCGGGTCAACATCCGCGAGGCAATCGCCGAGGTCAACGGACGGGTGGTGTGGTCCACGCCGAAATCCCATGAACGTCGCTCGGTGCCCTTCCCGGCGTTCCTCGCCAAGCTGCTGGCCGCGCAAATGATCGGCAAAAAGCGTGAGGACTTGGTGTTCACATCACCAGGGGGAGCGCTGCTCCGAGTGTCGACCTGGCGGCCGCGAGTCTTCAACGTGGCTGTCCAACGCCTCCAGGAAGCAGACCCGGCGTACCCCACCGTCACGCCCCATGATCTCCGTCATACGGCGGCATCCCTGTCGATCAGTGCGGGGGCCAACGTGAAGGCGGTCCAAACGATGCTCGGACACGCGTCTGCGGTCCTCACCTTGGATACCTATGCCGACCTGTTCCCGGACGACCTGGAGCAGGTTTCGGTTGCACTAGATGCGGCGCGCATGCGGTCTTTGGCAGCCACTGCGGACCAGCTGCGGACTGAGAAGTAAGAAGGCCCCGACCGAATCTCCCGGTCAGGGCCTCTCACCTGCGATCCTGCGAGTCGGGGTGGCGGGATTCGAACCCACGACCTCTTCGTCCCGAACGAAGCGCGCTACCAAGCTGCGCCACACCCCGCTTTGAAGCCACGCAAGGGTATCGCATCGAGGCCGTCGGTCGCGAATGCGTTGAATCGCGGGCGTGAAAACAGGATGTGACGTGCCCTTATTGTCTCGAGGTTTAACCCCACCGGCCGGTGTCCTCGAACTCGGCCAGACGCTGTGACGGCTCCTTTAGATCGAAGCCCTGCTCGGCGACCCAGCCGTCGTTGAAATAGGTGTCGGCATACCGATCGCCGGTGTCGGCCAGCAGTGTCACCACTGACCCGGGGACACCATCACGTGCCATCTCAGAAATGAGCCGGAACGCGCCGCAGAGGTTGGTTCCCGTCGACGCCCCCACTCGACGGCCCAGCACTCTGCTGGCGTGTCTCATCACCGCCACCGAAGCGGCATCGGGTACCTGTTCCATGCGGTCCACCACGGTCGGCAGGAACGAGGATTCCACCCGGGGGCGTCCGATGCCCTCGATGCGCGACGAAATACCTGTCACCACTTCATGTCCCGCTATGTATGACGGGTAGAAGGCCGAGTTGTCGGGATCCACCACGCACAATTGGGTGGGGTAGCGCCGGTACCGGATGTACCGCCCGATGGTCGCGCTGGTGCCGCCGGTGCCCGCGCCGACCACGATCCACGTTGGCAGCGGGTGTTTTTCGTGATGCATCTGGTTGAAGATCGATTCGGCGATGTTGTTGTTGCCGCGCCAGTCGGTCGCTCGTTCGGCGTTGGTGAACTGGTCCAGATAGTGTCCGCCGGTCTCGTCGGCGAGTCGCTGTGCCTCGGCGTACACCTGCTGTGCCTCATCGACGAAATGGCAACGGCCACCCTGAGACTCGATCAAGGCGATCTTGCTGGGGCTCGTCGAGGCGGTCATCACCGCGATGAACGGCAACCCCAGCAGTTGCGCGAAATAGGCCTCGGAGACGGCGGTCGAACCGGAGGAGGCCTCCACGATCGTGGTGCCTTCCCTGGTGAACCCGTTGCATAGCGAGTACAGGAAAAGTGAACGCGCTAAACGATGTTTGAGGCTCCCGGTGATGTGCGTGGACTCGTCCTTGAGATACAGCTGCACATCCACGGTGTCGGCCCAGGCCGCAGGCAACGGATATCGCAGCAAGTGGGTGTCGGCGCTACGGCGGGCGTCCGCCTCGATCAACCGGACCGCGTTATCGGCCCACGCACGGCTCACGTCACTGCGCGGTGGCGCTGGGCAGCCGGTCGCCGGATTCGGCGTCCGCCCCTTGGCCGCGGATGCGTGCGGGCACCAGTGTCAGCAGCGTCGCCTCCGGGCGGCAGAAGAACCGCATGGGCGCGAACGGTGATGTCCCGATACCCGCCGACACGTGCAGCTGCATGTGCGAACCCCACTGCGACGGGCCTTTCACCCGGGACCGATCCAGCTCGCAGTTGGTGACGATGGCACCGTAGAACGGCAGGCACAGTTGGCCGCCGTGAGTGTGGCCGGCCATCACCAGCTGGTAGCCATCCTCGGCGAAGCGATCCAGCACTCGCGGCTCTGGCGAATGAGTCAGGCCGAGTCGCAGAGTGGCCAGCGGATTCGGCATTCCGGCGATGGTGTCGTAGCGGTCCCGGTGCAGATGTGGGTCGTCTACGCCAGCAGCCGCGATCCGCACCCCGGCGACCTCCAGCTCGTGACGAGTGTGGGTCATGTCGTGCCAGCCACGCTCGGTGAACGCGGCGCGCAGATCCTGCCACGGCAGTGGTTCGCCGTGCGTGCGCTCGTCGCTCTTGTAGAGGTACTTGGCCGGATTCTTCAGCCGCGGGCCGAAGTAGTCGTTGCTTCCGAAGACGAAAAGCCCCGGGATCGACAACAAATCACCGAGTGCCTGGACAACCGAGGACACCGCCCTGGGGTGGGCCAGGTTGTCGCCGGTGTTGATCACCAAGTCCGGCTGCCATTGCGCGAGCTCGCGCAACCAGGCCTGTTTGAGGCGCTGACCGGGCCGCATATGGATGTCGCTGATGTGCAGCACGCGCAGCGGGGAGGCACCGGGATCGAGTACATCCATCGTCGCTTCACGGATGGTGAACGCGTTGCGTTCGATGATCGAGGCGTACCCGATACCAAGCGCGGCCGAACCTGCCGAGTACGCCGCGGCCCGCTTGATAACCGTGTTGAACGACGTGTTCATCATCCGAGAGTAACTCCGAAAGCTGAGTGGCCCCTGATCACCGGCGCGAAACGTGGCGAATTTCTCGTCGTGGATGATCCCCCGCGCGCTAGATCACGGGGGCGGCGCGAGCACCGGCACGGTGATCGGCGGCAAGCCGGGAATGTTGACGACCGTGGTGGTCATCTCGCCTGGTGGGCCGCCAAAGCCCGGAATGACGATCGGCGGCGGCGCCGGCGGGATGCCGTTACTCAACAAGATGGTGATGGTGGAGCCGGGGATGGTGGTCCCGGACGGGCTGGTGCCCACGACCTCGTTGAACGGCGCGGTGCTGTTCACGACGCTGGCCTGATCTGCCACCTTGAAGCCGGCCTTCTTGAGGGCGTCACGCGCCTCGCTCTCGCGCAACCCGTTGATGCTGGGCACCTTGGAGCCCGGGCCTCCTTCGACATACCGCGGTTCAGTGGGCGGTAGGGCGGTGGGGCCGTAGTTCTCGGCAATCGGCTTCATGGCCTCGAACCAGGCCCGTGCCGGCTCGTTGCCGCCGTACAGGTTTCCGTCGCCGCACTTGCGCAGCGGGAACGAGCACAGATCGCCCGGGCTGGTGGAGTCATCGAAGATGTAGCTCGCCCCGGCCAAGTTGTTGGTAAAGCCCAGGAACGCCGAAGACCGATGTGCCTCAGTGGTTCCCGTCTTACTGGACAACGGCAGGCCCCAGCCGACCGAACCTGCCGAGCCTGCGGCGGTGCCGCCGGGCTGGTCGTCCTTGCTCAGGGCGTTCGCGAGAGTGTTGGCCAATCCGGTGGGCACCACCTGCTCGCACGACTCGGTGGTCGTCGGCACCTCTTTGCCGTGGCGGTCGAAGACCTTGTCGATGGGATTGGGCGGGCACCACTTGCCGCCCGAGGCCAAAGTGGCTGCCACATTGGACAGTTCGAGGGCATTGACCTGGATGGGGCCCAGCGTGAACGAGCCCAGGTTGTACTTTTTGATGTAGTCGGCCAGGCTCTCGTCGCCCTCGGGATCATAGGGTTTGGCGGTGCCCGCCTGCGCGTAGGAACGCATGCCCAGCTTCACGGCCATATCGACCGCCTTGGACACGCCGATCGACTGAATAAGCTTGGCGAAGGCGGTGTTTGGTGAGGTCGCCAGGGCGTCGGTCACGCTCATCTGCCCGCGGTAGTTGCCGACGTTTTTGACGCACCAGGTGTCCTTGGGGCAGCCCTTGGTGCCATCGCTGCTGCCGAGGCCCTTGGCCGCAAAGGTGGGCGGCACGTCGAGCACGGTGTTGATACCCATGCCCATATCCATGGCCGCGGCGATCGTGAAGATCTTGAAGATCGAGCCGGCGCCGTCGCCGACAAGCGAGAACGGCTGCGGCTGCATGGTCTCGTTGGTCGCGCCATCCAGACCGTAGGTGCGACTCGAGGCCATCGCCAGGATGGGGTGGCTAGTCTGCCCGGGTTTGATGACGCTCATGACGTCGGCAACGCCGTTGAGGCCCGGATCGGCGACGTGCGAGACCGCCTGTTTCACCGAGTTCTGCACGTCGGGGTCCAGGGTGGTGCGGATGAGGTAGCCGCCCTTCATCACCTGGTCCTTGCTGATCCCGGACTTGGCCAGGTAGTCGAGCACGTAATCGCAGAAGAACGCACGGTCACCGGCGGCGATACAACCGCGTGGCAGTTCGTTGGGCTGGGGCAGTACACCCAGGGGCTGTACCCTGGCGGCCACGAGTTCGGCCTTCTTCTCGGGGGCGTTGGCGATCATGGTGTCGAGCACCAGGTTGCGGCGCGCCAGCGCGCGCTCGGGATTGACGTAGGGATTCAGCCCGGAGGTGGACTGCACCATGCCCGCCAACAGCGCCGCCTGCTGCCAGTTCAGGTCCTTGGCGTCGACCCCGAAGTAGGTCTGTGCGGCGTCCTGCACGCCGAAGGAGTTGTTACCGAAGGACACCAGGTTCAGGTACCGGGTCAGGATCTCCTGCTTGGTAAAGGTGCGGTCCAGCCGCAGCGCCATCCGGATCTCGCGCAGCTTGCGCGCGGGGGTGGTCTCGATGGCTGCCTTGCGTTCGGCGTCGGTCTTGGCCACCACCAGCAGCTGGTAGTTCTTCACATACTGCTGCTCGATGGTCGAACCACCGCGCGTGTCCTCGTCGCCGGAGGCGTACCCGGCCAGACCGCCCAGCGTGCCCTTCCAGTCGACACCGTTATGCGAGGTGAACCTTTTGTCCTCGATGGACAGCAGAGCCAGCTTGATGGTGTCGGCAATCTGGTCGGCGGGCACCTCGAAACGCCGCTGTGTGTAGAGGTACGCAATCTTGTTGCCCCTGGCGTCCTCGACCGTGGTGACCGCGGGTACCTCACCCTCGAGCAGCTGGGTGGAGCCGTTGGCCACCACATCGGATGCCCGATTGGATGCGAGCCCGAATCCGCCCGCAAGGGGGAACATCAGCCCGGCCAAGACCACCGCCGCGATAAGCCCGCAGCCCGCGAGCTTGGCGAGGGTCACCGTCTCGGGCGGGCGTTCTGACATACGCACAGGGTAACTGGCGTCCCCGGGGGGTGTCTGCGGGTAGTTGATCGGTAACGCGGGGCTCCGAAAGGGCGATGAAAAGACGTTGTCGGCACAACCGTCCCAAAAAATTCGGATCAGGTGTTGCGTTGGAGATCCCTGACCACTAGCTTGATCTCACGGTGTGATTCAAGTTACACACCGAGCGGACTGTGGCCCACGCCTCTTGTGGGCCACTAGTGACAGAAGGGATAACCCGTGTCAGCTTCAAGGCCTGCCATGAGTGCTTTACATACAGTGGGATCGATCGATGGTGGAGAAGCACGCATTGCCTGGGTTTCGCAGGCCAGATGCAGACAAGGCGACCCTGACGAGTTGTTCGTCCGCGGAGCGGCACAGCGCAAGGCCGCAGTCATCTGCCGGCATTGCCCGGTGATGATGGAATGTGGTGCCGACGCCCTGGATAACCGGGTGGAATTCGGCGTATGGGGCGGACTGACCGAACGGCAGCGCCGCGCGATGCTCAAAGCTCACCCCGAGGTCGAGTCCTGGGCGGACTTCTTCGCCGCGCAGCGCAAGCACAAGAGCGCCGTCTAACACTTAGCGCCGAGCGCGCGCTCAGGCCCGCCGATCCGCGAGGATTGGAGCACCTGAGTGCGCGCTCGTTGCGTTTTTTAGGAAGCGACGCCGGTGATCTGATCGGCGATGGCGCGCAGCGCGTCCACATCGGAGACATCGAACGGGAGCGAGGGCACTCCGACGATCGGGACCGTGGGGTTGGCACTCGTGAACCGCGACAGCAGCCGGATTTCCCGCTTGGCGGTCGCCGCGCGCTCGGCATGAACCCGCAGCACCGCTCCGGGCAGGCTGTACTCGCCCGATTCCTCGAGATTGTCCGCGACATCGATGGCGCGCTCGACGGTCAGGCTCGACAGCGTGGGGTGGGTGCGGTTGAGGATGAGGCCCGCCAGCGGCATGCCCTCTTGGCTCAGCCGCTCGACGAAGAAGGTCGCCTCACGCAGCGCATCGGGTTCGGCGGCCGACACCACGACGAACTGAGTGCTGCGCCGGCGCAGCAGTTCGTAGGTGCGGTCGGCCTTCTCGCGGAAGCCTCCGAACGTGGAGTCCAGTGATTGCACGAACAGGGAAGCATCGGAAAGCAATTGCGATCCGAGCACCGTCGACAGCGCCTTCATCGCCAGCCCGACGGCTCCGGTGACGATCCGGCCCAGGCCGCGGCTGGAGCCCAGCAGCATCTTCCAGAGGCGTCCATCCATGAAGCTGCCCAACCGCTTTGGCGCGTCCAGGAAGTCAAGGGCATTGCGGGATGGTGGTGTGTCCACCACGATCAGGTCCCATTTATCTTCGTGGAGAAGCTGTCCCAGTTTCTCCATGGCCATGTATTCCTGCGTGCCCGACATGGAAGTGGCGACGGTCTGATAGAACTTGTTGTCCAGAATCGATTGTGCGCGATCGGATCCCGCGTGCTGGACCACCAGCTCGTCGAAGGTGCGACGCATGTCCAGCATCATCGCGTACAGCTCGCCCTTGATGCCTTCGACGTGCACCTGTTGCGGGGTGTTGCCCAGTGCCTCGATGCCCAGCGACTGGGCCAACCTGCGTGCAGGGTCGATGGTGAGCACCACGACGGTGCGGCCGTACTCCGCGGCACGGAGTGCGACCGATGCGGCGGTGGTGGTCTTGCCGACACCGCCTGCGCCGCAGCAGACCACGACGCGATTCTTGCGATCTTCCAGGATGGCCGCCATGTCCAAGACGGCAGGTGTGTTGCTCATCGGACTCCCTGCTCGGCCAGGCTCTCGGCCAGTTCGTAGAGGCTGCCTAGGTCGACGCCGTCGGCCAGCGTGGGTAATTCCAGTCGAGGTATCTGCAGCTCGCCAAGCAGCTCTTCGCTCTCGGCGCGCGCACGCATCCGTGTCGCGTGCTCGATCGTCTCGGTAAGCAGACCGGCGAAGTCCGCGTCGGAGAGAGTTACGTTGTTATCGGTCAATGCCTTACGCACCGCGTCGGCGTCGATGACGCCCTCGGCGGCCTTATCCAGATCGGCGGGCGAGAGGTGTGGCACCACGGTTCGGTTGACGATGACGCTGCCGATCGGCAGGCCCATCTCGCTCAGTTCCGCGATGGCCTCGGCGGTTTCCTGCATGGGCAGCGCCTCAAGCAGGGTCACCAGGTGGATGGCCGTCTGGTCCGAGTGCAGCAGCTTGCGCACTCCCTCGGACTGGGAGTGGATGGGGCCGCCCTTGGCGATATCGGATAGTGCCGACGTCACATCGAGGAAGCGGGCGATCCGGCCGGTGGGCGGTGCATCGACCACGACGGCGTCGTACACATGCCGCCCGGACTTATCGACGCGGACGATGCACTCCTTGATCTTTCCGGTCAGGATGACGTCCCGCAGACCCGGCGCGATGGTGGTGGCGAACTCAATGGCGCCGATGCGCTTCATCGCACGCCCGGCCAGTCCGAGGTTGTAGAACATCTCGAGGTACTCCATGAACGCCGTTTCGATCTCGACGGCGAGGGCATTCACCGCCCCGCCGCCCTCGGCGGTGGCGATCTTGAGTTCCTTGGGTGCCAGTGGAGGTACGTCGAAAAGCTGGGCGATGCCCTGCCGGTTTTCGACCTCGACCAGCAGTACCTTGCGGCCGCCCGCGGCCAGCGCAAGGGCCAGCGCCGCGGCGATGGTGGACTTTCCCGTCCCGCCCTTGCCGGTCACAAAGTGCAGTCGCGCATTCGCGACTCGTGCGGGCCAGGCATCTGACAAGGGCCCCGCCGCCGCATCGCTGGGGGAGTCAGGGGAAGTGTTCACCACGCACGCATGCTAACTGTCCATGATCGAGCCGATGTCAGAACGTCTGTGCTTGTCTAGGGTTGCGTGTATGACCGAACGCACCGCATGGGAGTACGCCACCGTCCCGCTGTTGACACATGCCACCAAGCAGATCCTGGATCAGTGGGGAAGTGACGGCTGGGAGCTGGTGAGCGTGCTACCCGGACCCACCGGTGAACAGCACGTCGCCTACCTGAAGAGGTCGAAATGAGCACCCATAGCGCCCGGCTCGCCGAGCTCGGAATCGAACTGCCCGCCGTCGCAGCGCCCTTGGCCGCGTATCAACCCGCGGTGCGCAGCGGCAACCACGTCTACACCTCGGGGCAGCTGCCCATTGTGGACGGCAACCTGGTCGCCGCGGGCAAGGTGGGCGCCGAGGTCACGCCGGAGGATGCCAAGGCACTGGCCCGTACCTGTGCCCTCAATGCTGTCGCCGCGGTGGACGCGCTCGTCGGGATCAACAACGTCGTGAAGGTGGTCAAGGTCGTCGGATTCGTCGCCTCGGCACCTGGGTTCACCGGCCAGCCTGGTGTGGTGAACGGAGCATCGGAGCTGCTAGGCGACGTGTTCGGGGATGCCGGTGTGCACGCGCGCTCGGCCGTGGGTGTTGCGGAGCTGCCGATCAACGCCCCGGTGGAGGTGGAGATCGTGGTGGAAGTCAGAGCGGAAGCCTCCGCCTGATGACCCATCCCGCCTACGGGCAACTGCGTCCGGTCACCGAGACCGCTTCGGTGCTGCTGGCCAACAACCCGGGGATGATGACGCTCGAAGGCACCAATACCTGGGTGCTGCGCGCGCCGGGCAGCGACGAGGTCGTCATCGTCGACCCTGGTCCGGGTGTCGCCACCGGTGACCCCGATGTGCACGTCGAGGAGCTGGCGAAGATCGGCAAGGTGGCTCTGGTTTTGGTGAGCCATCGGCATTTCGATCACACCGGTGGTGTCGACCGTCTGGTCGAGCTGACCGGTGCGCCGGTGCGTGCCGCGGACCCGGCGTGGCTGCGCGGCGATTCGGTGGCGCTGTCCGACGGTGAGCGCATCGACGTCGCGGGATTGTCGATCTCGGTGCTCGCCACCCCCGGGCACAGCGATGATTCGGTGTCCTTCGTTCTGGATGACGCGGTGTTGACCGCCGACACCATCCTCGGGCGGGGCACGACCGTCATCGCACAGGACGGAGGCGGTCTGGGCGACTACCTGGAATCACTGAAACGCCTCGAGGGCCTGGGCAGGCGCACCGTGCTGCCCGGCCACGGTCCGGAGCACGGTGATTTGTCGGCGATCTCGGCCGAGTACCTGGCGCACCGCGAGCAGCGTCTTGACCAGGTGCGCGGGGCGCTGGCCGCATTGGGTGAGCATGCCTCGGCCCGGCAGGTTGTCGAGTTCGTCTACACCGACGTGGACCCGTCGCTGTGGGGCGCCGCCGAATGGTCGGTGCAGGCGCAGCTGGACTACCTGCGCGCTGTTTAGTCAGCGGTGAACCCCATCCCATTGGCCCTCGCGGGGTCGCTCAGCTGGGGCATCAGTGACTTCATTGGCGGGCACGCGAGCAAGCGGCGTTCCACGCTCGCCGTGCTTGCGCTGAGCCGGCCCGTCGGGCTGGCCGTGGTGAGTTTGGTGGCTGTGCTTACCGCGTCTACGCATTTCGACGGCCGCACGCTGCTGGGAACGCTTTCCGGCCCAGCAGCTTTCACGGCTCTCTACGCGTTGTATCGCGCGCTTGCCATCGGTCCGATGGGGGTCGTCTCGCCCATCGCGGCGGTGGGCGCAGTGGTACCGGTCATCTGGGGCGCGATGATCGGACAGTCACTCTCGGGGCTGACATATCTGGGGCTGGCCGGCACACTCGTCGGCGTCATGTTGGCCTCTGCCTCGCAGGGCTTGGATGGACAGCGCCCGGGGCGACAGGTGCTGGTGTGGTCGTTCTTCTGCATGGTGATGTTCGGGGTCTGCATGATCCTGCTGGCCGAGGCAGGCCGGCATCACCCCGTTGAGGCGGTGGTGGTTTCCCGCGCCACCGAGGTGATGCTGATCCTGGTACTGGGGGCGTTCAACTGGACGAGCCTGCGGCGGAACCTGCGCCCGCCGTTCGGGGTGGTGCCCTTCGCAGGGGTGCTGGACACGTCCGCGATCCTGCTCTTCACGTACGCCTCATCGCGCGGAAGCCTGGGTGTGGCGGCGGTGCTGTCCTCGCTGTACCCAGTGGTGACAGTGCTTATCGCCCGCGTGGTGCTCCATGAGCGGCTCAGCCGGATTCAACAAGCCGGTGCGGTGTTGACGCTGGTGTGCGTCGCGGTGGTGGCGTTCAGCGCGTCACGCTGATGCACGAACCGCTAGCGCGCGCGGCGAGCCAGACGCTCCGAATCGGAGATCAGGACGCTCTTGCCCTCCAGCCGGATCCAGCCGCGGTGCGCGAAATCGGCCAGCGCCTTGTTCACGGTCTCGCGGGACGCACCCACCAGCTGAGCGATCTCTTCCTGCGTCAGGTCGTGCGTCACGCGCAGCGAGCCGCCCTCCTGAGTGCCGAACCGCTGGGCCAGCTGTAGCAGCTGCTTGGCGACGCGACCGGGCACATCGGTGAAGATCAAGTCGGCGAGATTGTTGTTGGTGCGGCGCAGGCGGCGAGCCAACACGCGTAGTAGCTGCTCGGCGATCTCCGGACGGTCGCCGATCCAGGCGCGCAACGCGTCCCGGTCCATCGACACCGCGCGCACCTCGGTGATGGTGGTGGCGCTGGACGTCCGGGGCCCGGGGTCGAAGATCGACAGCTCACCGAACATGTCCGACGGGCCCATGATCGTCAGCAGGTTCTCACGGCCGTCGGGTGACCGGCGTCCGATCTTCACCTTGCCCGTGATGATGATGTACAGACGGTCGCCAGGCTCGCCCTCGGCGAACACCGTGTGCCCGCGCGGAAAGTCAACCGGCTGCAGCTGCTTCGTCAGCGCCGAGATGGCACTCGGTTCGACACCCTGGAAGATTCCGGCCCTGGCCAGGATCTCGTCCACGTTTGCCCCTTACCCAAATTCGTTGGTCATGCTTGCGCTGGCCTGCTCGACATGAGTCTAGAGGCCAAGTCGCTAAAGAACGTGATCCAAGCTACACCGCTGCCCCACCGGCACGCAGTGAATCCACCACCGAATGCCGTGAGCGCATGGAGGGCACACCCTCGTCACGCAGGCGATTCATGGACAAACCGTTGACTCGTGGCTGGTTATAGCCGTTTGTGGTGGCCTCGTACACCGCTTCCAACGACGGCTCGATGCGTTGCAACTGACGCTGGTGCAAACCCTCGATGGCCGACGGCATGCCGTCACGGGCGAGCCGATTCATATCCGATGGACTTGCTTGGTCCAGGAAATCGGCGACCTCACTTGGCTGCAAGGTATGCCGCATCAACCCGGCTTCCAGCCTGCCCAGCCCAAGGCTGGCAAGCATGAGAAGTCCGGGTACCAACAAACCGAATAGGCCCGACACGGGTTGAAGTAAACACGCCCAAGATCTCGACGAGGTCACGAAAAACAACCGGTTTGTCCTGCGCAAGGGTGCAATCGGTGGACGTGCTCGCCCCTGCGGTGTCGCAAGCTCCCGCTACCCTGGGCTTGTGTCTGTGACCGGATCGGCCTCTAAGCCCAGAGCGAAATCGACGGCGAAGACGTCAGCCCCGGTCCGGGCCGGGAAGACCGAGACGCACACGGGACTGGTCCGTCGTGCGCGACGGATGAATCGAACTCTGGCGCAAGCATTTCCACATGTTTACTGCGAACTGGATTTCACCACACCGCTGGAATTGACGGTCGCCACCATCTTGTCGGCGCAATGCACCGACGTTCGGGTCAACATGGTGACCCCCGCATTGTTCGCCAAGTACCGCACGGCGGAGGACTACGCCGGGGCCAACCGGACCGAACTCGAAGAAATGATCCGCACCACCGGCTTCTACCGGAACAAGGCGAACTCGATCATTGGGCTGGGAACCCAGCTGGTGGAGCGATACGGCGGCGAGGTGCCGCCGCGCCTGAAGGACTTGGTCACCCTGCCCGGCATTGGCCGTAAGACGGCAAATGTTGTCCTGGGCAACGCCTTTGATATCCCGGGCATTACCGTCGACACGCATTTTGGACGGCTGGTTCGGCGTTGGGGGTGGACCGAGGAAGAAGACCCGGTCAAGGTCGAGCACATTGTCGGCGAGCTCATCGAGCGCAAGGAATGGACCCTGCTCAGTCACCGGGTGATCTTCCACGGCCGGCGCGTATGCCATGCCCGCAAGCCGGCCTGCGGGGTGTGCACCCTGGCCAAGGATTGCCCGTCGTATGGGCTGGGCCCGACAGATCCGGAGCTGGCGGCCGCGCTGGTGAAGGGCCCGGAAACCGAGCACTTGCTGGCCTTGGCCGGGTTGTGACGTGGCTCGGCTCAGCACCGGGGCACGGTGGACGATCGTCGGGGTGGTGCTGGTCGCCGCGCTGATCACTGTCATGTTGTCGCAACAACACGATGAGCGGCAGCGCGGGCCGCGGGGCCAGGAAGCTGTCGCCGCCCGGGAACGCCGAGACGCCGATACCCCCGAGGCCCTGGCGGAACTGCGCCGCCAGGCCCAACTGCCGCCCTGTCCGGCCGCTGGTAGCGCCCCGGGCATGCCGGAACTGGCCGGGATAACTCTGGAATGCAGTGGGGTCAGCGTGCCGGTCGGTGCCGCGCTCGCCGGGCGTCCGGTGGTGCTGAACCTGTGGGCTTACTGGTGTGGTCCGTGTGCCGATGAGCTGCCGGCGATGGCCGAGGTGCAGCGCCGCGCGGGCGACAAGCTGACCGTTGTGACGGTGCACCAAGACGAGAATGAGGCCGCCGGGCTGGCCAAGCTGGCCGAGCTCCACGTCCGGCTGCCGATGATCCAGGATGGAGCCCGCCGAATCGCGGCCGCGCTGAAGTCACCGAATGTCATGCCCACAACAATTTTGATTCGTGCGGACGGTAGCGTTGCCCGAGTGCTACCGCGTTCGTTCACTTCGGCGGATGAGATCGGTGCCGAGGTGGAGCAAGCGTTGGGAGTGAGGTTCTAGGTCGTGACTGCCGATGAGCCGCTTGCGCGAAGAGGATTGGCGACGGCGCCGTTGACGCCCGGCGCCGCTCCTGACTGGATGCGACCGCTGGTGGACAACGCCGCGGGTGTCAAAGATATCTACGGCCGAGGCGTGCACCCCGCGATCAAGGCGGTGCTTCGGGCGCGCAAGCTGCCTTCCTCCGGGCGTCCGGCGGCGGTTTTAGTGCTGGTATCCGCCGACGGAACGGTCACCGACCCCACCGAGGCAGATCTGTTGCTGACGGTGCGGGCATCGACCTTGCGTCAGCACAGCGGCCAGGTGTCGTTTCCCGGCGGCGCCACCGATCCCGGTGACGGGGGACCGGTGGGAACGGCATTGCGTGAGGCGCACGAGGAGACGGGGCTGGATCCCGTCCGGGTGCAACCGCTGACGGTGATGGAGCCGCTCTTCATTCCTCCGTCCGGTTTTCACGTCTCGCCGGTGCTTGCGTATTCACCCGATCCAGGTCCGGTCCTCGCCGTCGATCCGGGCGAGACCGCCGAGGTTTCGCGCGTGAAGATCGGCGACCTCGTCAATCCGGCAAATCGGATCATGGTGACCAAGAAGACTTTTGGTATTCGTTACAGCGGCCCGGCCTTCTTGCTTCCGGGGATGCTGGTGTGGGGTTTCACCGGGCAGATCATCGCGGCGATGCTGGAAGTGTCCGGCTGGGCGCAGCCGTGGGACACTCGTAACCTTCGTGATCTTGATGAGCTACTGGCCGAGCACCTGGGAGGGTCGGTATGAACCTGAATCCATCGCAGTGGCTTGATATCGGCGTCATCGCTGTCGCATTCATCGCGGCGGTGTCCGGATGGCGTTCCGGCGCATTGGGTTCCCTGATGTCCTTCGTCGGAGTGATTCTGGGCGCGGTGGCGGGCGTCATGCTCGCTCCGCATGTGGTGGGCAACCTGGATGGAGCGCGCACCCGACTGTTCGCCTCACTCTTGCTCATCCTCGTGCTGGTGGTCATCGGTGAGGTCGCCGGCGTGGTGCTGGGCCGGGCCATGCGCGGTGCCATCAAGAATCGGGCGTTGCGCGCCGGTGATTCGGCGGTGGGGGTGGTGCTGCAGGTAGCGGCCGTACTGGTGGCCGCATGGCTGCTGTCCATCCCGATGCAAAGCTCGAATCAGCCGAATATCGCTGCGGCAGCACGTGAATCGAAGGTGCTCAGCCAGGTCGACAAGTACGCCCCGGACCAACTCCGCAAGGTGCCCAACGATCTGTCGAAGCTGTTGGACACCTCTGGGGTCACCAGTGTGCTGCAGCCGTTCGGCAAGACCCCCATTGCGGCCGTTGATGCGCCGGATTCATCACTGGTTGATGGTCCGGTGGTGCGCGGAGCCGAGCCGAGCGTCGTCAAGATCAAGGGTATTGCCCGCAGCTGCCAAAAATCGCTTGAGGGAACCGGATTCGTCATCGCCCCGCACCGCGTGATGTCGAATGCCCACGTGGTGGCCGGCACGAACAGTGTCACCGTGGAGTCGGCGGGGCAGACCTTCGACGCCAGCGTGGTGGCCTACGACCCCAGCGCGGACATCTCGATCCTCGCCGTTCCGGATATGCCGGCGGCGCCGCTGGTCTTCGCGCCCAAGCCTGCCAAGACCGGGGATGATGCCATCGTGCTGGGCTACCCGGGCGGTGGGAACTACAAGGCGACCCCGGCGCGGGTCCGCGAGATCATCGAACTGAATGGCCCAGACATCTACCGGTCCACCACGGTCACCCGCGAGGTGTACACCGTCCGGGGCTCGGTGCTCCAAGGCAATTCGGGCGGTCCGCTGATCGACACGGAAGGTCGGGTGCTCGGCGTGGTCTTCGGGGCGGCCATCGACGATGACGACACCGGATTCGCGCTCACCGCCAAACAGGTCAAGGATCAGCTCGCCAAGGCCGATCTTGTCGAGCCCGTCGGTACTGGCAGCTGCATCTCCTCGCCGGAGGCCAACAAGTCGCCGGAGCAGCCCGTCAATGGGCCGCAGTCACCGGCGCCCAATAAAGCCCCGTAGGTGTTCGTTGACGGTGGCGGGATCTTCCTCGTGGCCGTAGTGACCCACCCCGCGCAGTGCGGCGAACTGTCCGTGGGGTGCGAATCGCAGTGACCGGTGCACCGGGTCGGCGAGCACGTACGGATCGGTATCGCCGCGCATGTGGAGCACGGGGACGGACAGTTCGCGGTTCATCGAGCGCATGAAACGCCAACCTTCGCTGCGTAATTGGCTGCGCACCGCCCACCGCTGATACTCCAGCGCGCAATGGGCCACCCCCGGGATGGAGATCGCGGTGCGCAGCTGCTTCATGGTCTCGGTGAAATCCTCGGTGGTGGTCCACTGTGCGCCGGCCCGCGAGCGCACCAGATGTTCCAGCTCGGCACCGTGATGACGTGTCAGGGTGCGCTCGGGAAGGATCGGCACCTGGTAGCGCATCAATGAAGGCAGTAGCGCCCCACCCTGCCCGGTTCTGCGGAATGTGGCGGTGCGCAGCGCGATCGGGTGCGGTGAGCTCACCACTGCGATGGCATCGACAAGCCGGGGATGCAGGTTGGCGGTGGCCCAGCAGACCAGACCGCCCTCGGCATGCCCGACGAGCGTGGCCGAGGTGTGGCCCAGCGCGCGAATCAATCCGGCGGTGTCGCCGGCCAGTGTCCATCCGTCGTATCCGCGCGGTGGTTTGTCGCTGCCCCCGTAGCCGCGCAGATCGACGGCCACCACGCGGGCGTCCGTCAGTTCGCGAAGCTGATGGCGCCACGACCACCAGAAGGAGCCGAATCCGTGCAGCAGCAGTACGAGCGGTCTGCTGGTGACGGCTACGGTCGGTGTGCTGGGGGCCTCGGCCTCCACCACGTGAAACCGAATTCCATTGGCATGCACGTCGAAATGACGCCATGGGCCGACGATGCGGACCACGGACGGGTCGGGGTGGCGGGCCGTCTGATCAAAGAGCATAGGTGTGTCGGTATCGAGCCGACGTGAATCAGTTACCAGCCCGACGGGTCTGCGGGCTTGGCCGACTCGGTCAGTGCGGGGGTCTCATCGTCTCGCGAGGTGAACACGGTCCGTGTCTCCTTGACGGAGGCGATGGTGTCACGCGGTCCACGGATTCGTCTGACCTGGAGGAAACCGATCAGCACCGCCAGGACGGCGACGAACACCATGGCGGCGAAGATGATCAGATAGGCGGCCCAAGCGGGCAGCCAGATCTTGAGAATCTCGGCAGCGAAAAAGAAGAAGAAGAACGTCGAGTAGAACAGCACGACGAGGGCCGCGATGAAGAAGATGCTGCCCGCAACGCCCTTCTTGACGTCCCGGACGACCTCGGCGCGGGCCAGCTCCACCTCGGCGCGCACCAGGGCAGAAACCTGGGTGGTGGCGTCACGGACGAGATTGCCGATGGTGGGTTCGCCGGTGCCGGTCGCGTTCGGATCGGACAGCGGAATGGCGGCGACGGTGATCGGAACACCATTGCTGTCTGTGCGGTAGTTGCGGCTTCCAGGGCTGCTCACTGTGCTCCCTCCGTGTCCCCTTGCGGGTCCGGTGTGATGTCGTGCGGCCTATGTTGCCACGTCGATGGCGCCGGGGTTGCGGCGCGTCTGACCGGGCGGCGTCGTTACCCAATCGATAACACTGTGACAGAAGTGACCAGTGTGAATCTTGTTTAGAATGGGTGGCAGGCATGGCCGACGGGGGAGAGATGCGGCCGGAATGAGAAAGGCTGCACCAATGAGCCGCATGCGTGAAGAGGCTAAGGCGCCGATGAGGTCATCTGGGCGGCGTATGCGATACGGGTTGTCGGTCCTGATCGCGCTGTTCGGCCTCGTCGCGGGCGTGATTCCGGCTGGCGCGGCCCCCGCGGCCGGCGCCGATGACAAGGTGCCCATGGGCGGTGGCGCCGGGCTGGTCATCAACGGCGACACCCTCTGCACGCTGACGACGATCGGTCACGACAACAAGGGCAATCTGGTGGGCTTCACCTCGGCCCACTGCGGTGGTGCGGGTTCGCAGGTGGCCTCGGAGGACTTTCCCAAGAAGGGTGTGCTCGGCAAGTTCGTCAACGGCAATGAGCAGTACGACTACGCGACCATCCAGTTCGATCCCGAGAAGGTGCAGCCGGTGAACACCTACAAGGGTTTCACCATCACCGGAATCGGGCCGGACCCGCAGCCCGGTGACATCGCGTGCAAGCTGGGACGTACCACCGGCAACTCATGCGGCGTGACCTTCGGGGCCGGAGCTGAGCCCGGCACATTCATCAATCAGGTCTGCGGACAGCCAGGGGACTCGGGTGCGCCGGTCACCGTGAACGGACAGCTGGTGGGAATGATCCACGGCGCTGCGACCAAGCTGCCGGTGTGCGTCATCAAATACATCCCGCTGCACACCCCGACCACCACATACTCGATCAACACCGTGCTGGCCGATATCAACGCCAAGAACCGCACCGCCGGAGTGGGTTACACCCCGGTGGGATAGCCCCCGGTCGTTGCGCTCGAGTCGGTCCTACTTGCTGGCTCTGATCGCCTCGAAGACGCTCGGGTCGACCAGTGTCGAGGTATCGCCCAGCTCGCGCCCCTCGGCCACGTCACGCAGCAGCCGCCGCATGATCTTGCCGCTGCGGGTCTTGGGCAGCTCGGGTACCACGTGAATCTCGCGTGGCTTGGCTATGGGCGAGATCTCCTTGGAAACCTGGGCTTTCAGGTGCGAGACGAGCTCGTCACCCTCGACGGTGTGGCTGGCCTTGAGAATCACGAACGCCACGATGGCCTGCCCCGTCGTCTCGTCGGTGGCGCCGACGACGGCGGCCTCGGCGACACCTTCGTGTCCGACAAGTGCGGATTCCACCTCAGCGGTGGAGATCCGGTGCCCGGAGATGTTCATGACGTCGTCGATGCGACCCAATACCCAGATGGCGCCGTCGCTGTCATAGCGTGCGCCGTCTCCGGCGAAGTACCAGCCTTTGTCGGCGTAGCGAGACCAGTAGGTCTCCTTGAAGCGCTCAGGGTCGCCCCAGATGCCGCGCAGCATGGACGGCCACGGCTGATCGAGCACCAGATAGCCGGTGACCGGTTCATCGAGATCATCGCCGAGCCGGTTTCGGTCTGCCACCAGGTGTCGACGATGGGGGTGCGGTTGCCGCCGATGACCTCGCGGTACCAGCGCCATGCCTCAGGGTTGATCGGCTCACCGACGCTGCCCAGCAGTCGCAGGCTCGACAGATCGTGTGCGAACGGGATGTCGCGCCCCCACTTCATGAACGTACGCACCAGCGTGGGAGCGATGTAATAGATGGTGACACCGTACTTTTCGATGATCTCGAAATGCCGGTGCTCGTTGGGCGAGGTGGGTGTGCCCTCGTAGACCACCTGAGTGGCGCCGTTGGACAGCGGGCCGTAGACGATGTAGGTGTGGCCGGTGACCCAGCCGATATCGGCTGTGCACCAATACACGTCGGTCTCGGGCTTGAGGTCGAAGATGTTGAAATGCGTGTACGAGGTCTGCGTCAGGAAGCCGCCTGAGGTGTGCACGATGCCCTTGGGCTTTCCGGTCGTCCCCGAGGTGTACAGCAGGAACAGCGGATGCTCGGAATCAAAGGATTCGGGCGTATGGGTGGTGTCGGCGTGAGCGACCGTCTCGTGCCACCACAGGTCGCGTTCCTGCGTCCAGTCGACGGGAATCTCGGTGCGGCGCACCACGAGAACATGTTCGACAGAACTTGGCTCGCCGCCCAGCGCTTCGTCCACGGCGGCCTTCAGCGGGGCAGCGGTGCCGCGCCGCCATTGGCCATCGGAGGTGATGACCAGCTTGGCCTGGGCGTCGTCGATGCGCGCCCGCAGCGCGGCGGCGGAGAATCCCGCGAACACCACCGAATGCATCAGCCCCAGCCGCGCACATGCCAGCATCGCCACGATCGCCTCGGGCAGCATGGGCATGTAGATGGCGACTCGGTCACCGGACACCAGGCCGAGCTCGGTCAGATAGTTGGCCGCCTGGCTGACCTGAGTCAGCAGCTCGGCGTAAGTGATGGTGCGGGTGTCGCCGGGCTCGCCCTCCCAGTGGATGGCGACGCGATCACCATTGCCGGCCTCCACGTGCCGATCGACGCAGTTGTACGCGACATTGAGCTTGCCGCCGACGAACCACTTCGCGAACGGCGCCCCGGACCAGTCGAGTACCTCACCGAAGGGCTCGCTCCAGTGCAGGCGGTTGGCCTGCTGCGCCCAGAACCCGAGTCGGTCTTCCTCGGCCGCCTGGTAGAGGTCGGCGGTCGCGTTCGCCGTCGCCACAAACTCCGGTGACGGCGGGTAGCGATCCGGTTCGGTGCTGATTTCGGTCATCTGATCTGGCCTTTCTGCCATAGACAGGTCCGCTTCGAAAGCCTAGTGGGCGGTCTTGATTACCGAGAAGTAATTGGGGTCGTCGTGCAGATCCGGGCGCGGCGGTGTGTCGATGAAGAGACATCGGCGTGATACCCGCCTATGGTTCGTCCTACCTATTTCAGCTACCGAAGGGAAGGGTGAGGATGAGGTTCCGCCGACTGGCCGTCGCGTTGCTCGTTGGTGTTGCCGCGATCCTTCCCGCCGGCTGCGGTGACCTCGTGACTCCGGCGCCGCCGGGCTACTTCAGCATGTACATCACCGAACCCGAGCACACCTTGGTACCGGGAAACACCACCGAGAATCAGGGTGGTCGGATCCTGCGCTCGCTATTTACCGCGCTGGTCGAGTTCAACAATGACACCGCCGAGGTGGAGTACACCGGGGTGGCCGAATCGATCACCAGTCACGACAACATCAACTGGACGATAAAGCTCAAGCCCGGATGGACATTCCACAACGGGGAACCGGTGATGTCCCAGTCCTATGTCGACGCATGGAATTACACCGCCCTGAGCACCAACGCCCAGGGCTCCTCGAGCTTCCTCGCCAATGTCGACGGGTTCGATGATCTGCAGGGTGACCCGAAGAACAAGATTCCACCGCGGGCGACACAGATGCGCGGATTGCATGTCGTGGATGACCTGACGTTCACCGTGCGGCTGAACACTCCGTTCGCGATCTACCCGATGACATTGGGGTACACCGCGTTTCTCCCGTTGCCCAAGGTCTTTTTTCAGGATCCGGCCAAGTTCGGGGTGCACCCCATAGGCAACGGCCCGTTCAAGGCAGACGGCGATTGGGTGCGCGGCGTCGGTTTCACGCTGAGTCGCTACGACCAATATGTAGGCCCGAAGAAGGCCAAGTCCAAGGGCTTGATCTGGCGCGTGTACACCGAGGGACTGACCGCGTACACCGATATGCAGGCCGGCGCCCTGGATATTCAGCTTGATCTGCCCGACTCCGCCTACGAGAACGCCAGGGCCGAATTCGGATCGGCCTTTTTGGAGCGGCCACGCCCGGACATCACCTCACTGGGCTTTCCGATGTATGACCCGCGGTTCGGTGATGTGCGTGTGCGCCAGGCGATTTCCATGGCCATCGATCGCGAGGCGATCACCCAGGTGATCTTCTCCGGCACTCGCACGCCCGCCACTTCTTACGGTTCGGCGGTGGTCTACGGGTACCGCAAGGGGGCCTGCGGAAAGCTGTGTGAGCTGCACGTCGACGAGGCCAACAAGCTGCTCGATGACGCTCATTTCGATCGGAGCAAGCCCATTGAGCTGTGGTACAGCTCGTCGAGCACCGGTGCGTTGTCGTGGGTGCAGGCCATCGGAAACCAGCTGCAGTCCAACCTGAAGGTGCCGTACATCCTCAAGAGCCTGCCGTGGTCGCAGTTCCTGCCGTTGCAGGACAGTAAGGGAATGACAGGACCTTTTCGGTCCGGCTGGGTGATGGATTACCCGTCGATCTACAACTTCCTTGAGTCGTTGTACGGCACGGTGGCGCTTCCTCCTGCCGGATCGAACTACGTGTTCTACAGCAATCCAGCGTTCGATGAGCTGCTGAGGCAGGGCAATAACCAACCGACCGTGGAGCTTGCCACCAAGGCGTATCAGAAGGCGGAGGACTTGTTGTTCAAGGATCTTCCGGCCGCCCCGCTGTTCTATGAGGTCAACCAGGCGGTGCATTCCAAGCGGGTGAGCAATGTCAAGATCGGCATCCAGGACTGCATTGAGTACGCCGATGTGGAGGTCGTGCAATGACCGCCAAACTCCTTGATGTCCGGCACTTGTGGCAGAACGCAGGCATGTTTCGCTACATCGTGAAGCGGCTGCTGCTGGCCATCCCGGTACTCATCGGCACATCTCTGCTCATCTACGCCCTGGTGTACGCGCTGCCGGGTGATCCCATTCGGGCACTGGCGGGTGACCGCCCATTCACGCCCGAGGTCATGGCGCAGCTGCGCGAGCGCTTTCACCTCAACGATCCGTTCTTGGTGCGGTACGGCAAGTACATCGTGGGCTTTCTACACGGTGACTTCGGTACTGACTTTCAGGAACGTCCTGTCGCGCATACCGTTGCACAACGCTTGCCGGTGACCTTGCGGCTCACGGTGGTGGCGGTGGTATTCGAGACGATCATCGGCATCACCGCCGGAGTGCTGTGTGCGGTGCGCCGGGGATCGTTCTACGACAACCTGGTCCTCGTCACCACAACCCTGTTGGTCTCGATGCCGGTGTTTGTGCTCGGCTTCTTGGCGCAGTACCTGTTCGGCTTCAAGCTTGGCTGGTTCCCCATCGCGGGAATCCGGGACGGCTGGTACAGCTTCCTGCTACCTGGACTGGTGTTGGCCTCACTGTCCATGGCCTATGTCGCTCGCCTGACCCGGACCTCGATGCTGGAGACCATGGATGCCGACTACGTCCGTACCGCCCGTGCCAAGGGCATCTCCGAATCGCGCATTCTGCTGCGGCACACGCTGCGTAACAGCCTGATTCCGGTGGTCACGTTCATCGGGGCAGATGTCGGGGCGCTGCTGGCGGGGGCCGTCGTCACCGAATCGGTGTTCAATATCCCCGGACTGGGGAGAGCGACATTCGACGCGGTCCGCAACCAGGAGGGTGCCGTGGTGGTGAGCATCCTGACGTTGATCGTCTTCTTCTACATCTTCTTCAATCTCGTCGTCGACATCCTGTATGCGCTGCTGGATCCGAGGATTCGCTATGAGTGACCCCATACACGCTCCGGGCCCGGTGTCGGGCCCCGACGCCGCTGCCGAATCGCTGGTGGAGCAGGCGGACCTCTGGGGTAATGCCTGGAAATACTTGCGCCGCAGCGGCTTCTTCATCACCGGGTCGATCCTGTTGACGATTCTGGTCTTGATGGCGTTGGCGCCACAGTTGTTCACCTTCGGGAAAGACCCCCGCGACTGTGACCTCTATCAGGCCCGTAAGGGGATCAGCGCGGCCCATTGGCTGGGAACGGACCTGCAGGGCTGCGACTACTACGCCAATGTGGTCTATGGAGCCCGGGTGTCACTGACGATTGGGCTGATCGCGATGATCGGTGTGCTGATCATCGGCGTCTTCGTCGGGGCGCTGGCGGGATATTTCGGGGGCATCGCGGACTCTGCTTTGTCTCGTTTGACCGATGTCTTCTATGGCATTCCCACGATTCTGGGCGGAATGATCCTGTTGTCCGTGGTGGGCCATCGGACCGTGTGGAGTGTCGCAGGTGCGCTGATTGTGTTCGGCTGGATGACCTCGATGCGGCTCGTGCGTTCCAGCGTGATGACCATCAAGCAGAGCGACTACGTCCAGGCCGCCATCGCGCTGGGAGCACCGACATGGCGAATCCTGCTGCGACACATACTTCCCAACGCGTTGGCGCCGGTCCTCGTGTACGCCACCATCGCGGTGGGTAGCTTCATCGCGGCAGAAGCCACGCTGACCTATATGGGCATCGGTCTGGAGTTGCCGGAGATATCGTGGGGGCTGCAGATCAATGACGGACAGTCCCGTTTTGCCACCACGCCACGACTGGTCATCGTTCCCGCCCTGTTCCTGTCGGCCGCCGTGCTGGGCTTCATCATGGTGGGCGACGCCCTCCGCGACGCTCTCGATCCGCGGAGGAGGTAGACGAGGTGCCAACAGATTCCGTGATCGAGATCAGGGACCTCACGGTCGATTTCGAGGTCGATAAACAATGGGTGCCGGCCGTCAAGGGTGTCTCGCTGACCGTCGCCAAGGGCGAGGTGCTTGCCATCGTTGGCGAGTCCGGTTCGGGAAAATCCACCACCGCCATGGCCATTCCGGCGCTGTTGCCCTCCAGCGCGCGCATTGACGGAAGCATCAAGCTCAACGGTTCCGAGTTGCTCGGTGCCACCAATGACGAGCTGCGAGAGGTGCGCGGCAAGGACGTCGCCGTCATCTTCCAGGAGCCGATGACGGCACTAAATCCGGTGTACACCATCGGCTGGCAGATCGCCGAGGCCGTCTGTGCGCATAAGAAGGTGACGCGCCGTCAGGCACGCGACCGCGCCATCGAGCTCCTTGAGCTGGTGGATATGCCCGAGCCGCAGAAGCGCGTTAAGCACTACCCGCACCAGCTTTCCGGCGGGCAGCGTCAGCGAGCGATGATCGCGCAGGCTCTTGCGCTGGATCCCGGGCTGCTCATCGCCGACGAGCCCACCACCGCGCTCGACGTGACCGTGCAGGCCGAAATCCTTGATCTCATGCGCGATCTGCGACATCGCATCGATGCTGGAATCATTCTGATCACGCACGATATGGGTGTGGTGGCGGACATGGCGGACCGCATCATGGTGATGAAGGACGGTGAGGTCGTTGAGGAGGGGGATGCCGATGCCATCTTCCACCGGGCCCAGCAGCCGTACACGCAGCAGCTGCTGGCGGCGGTGCCCCACCTGGGTGCCACCCTGCACGGCAATGACGAATCTTTGGAACCGCCAAGCGATCTTGCGCTAAAGGTGGAGCACGCGGTCATCGAGTATCCGGGCAAGGGGGGAAGCTTCCGGGCCATCGACGATGTGTCCTTCTCCATCGGCCGGGGTGAGGTGGTGGGCCTCGTGGGCGAATCAGGTTCCGGGAAATCCACCATCGGGCGTGCCGCGGTAGGTCTGCTCAAGGTGACATCGGGAACTATCTGTGTTGCGGGACATGATATTTCGAAGGCCAACCGCAAACAGCTGCGGGACATCCGGAGCAAGGTGGGGGTGGTGTTCCAGGATCCGGGATCATCGCTGAATCCGCGATGGCCGATCGGCCAGTCGATCGCCGAACCGTTGACTCTGCACACCGATATGGATCGCTCCCAACGGGAAAACCGCGTCAAGACGCTGCTGGAGCAGGTGCAGTTGCCCGCGAACATGCGAAACCGCTTCCCCCATCAGCTCTCTGGTGGGCAGCGGCAGCGTGTCGGCATCGCGCGGGCCTTGGCGCTGGAGCCAACGCTGCTGATCGCCGACGAACCGACCTCGGCGCTGGATGTTTCGGTGCAGGCGCGGGTGCTCGAACTCTTCGCCGAGCTACAACGTGAGCACGGCTTCGCATGCTTGTTCATCAGCCATGACCTGGCGGTGGTCGAATTGGTCGCGAGCCGTATCGCGGTGCTCAACCATGGCCGCCTCGCTGAATTTGGTTCCGATAAGCAGGTATTGACCGCACCAACGGATGACTACACCAAGCGTCTGCTGGCGGCGGTGCCGGTTCCCGACCCGGAGCAGCAGCGGATCCGGCGCGAGGAGCGCAAGGCGTTGCGGTGAGTCTGTTGCACGACGAGCCATTCAGTACCGTTAGTGGACCATGACTGATCCACTCGCGCCGCTGGCCACCTTGCCGGGAGTATCCGAAGCCGCCGAATCCGCTCGCGACGCGCTGAGCAAGGTTCACCGTCACCGCGCCAATCTGCGGGGATGGCCGGTGACCGCGGCCGAGGCGGCGGTGCGGGCGGCCAGATCCTCGTCGGCGCTGGATGGTGGCACCATGAAGCTGAGCGCCGATGGAGCGGTGGATGACCCGGTATTGGCAGGTGCGCTGCGTGTGGGGCAGGCCCTCGATGGGGACGCGCTCAGCCAGATGACATCGGTGTGGTCGCGCGCACCGCTGCAGGCATTGGCGCGTCTCCATGTGCTGGCGGCCACCGGCATGGCCGACGAGGACACTCTGGGACGGCCGCGCCCCGGTGTCGATACCGAGCGGCTGGAGCTGTTGGCGCAGCTGATCTCGGGCGGAACATCGGCGTCCGCACCGATTCTTGCGGCGATTGCACACGGGGAACTCTTGGCGCTGAACCCATTTGGTTCTGCCGATGGTGTGGTCGCGCGCGCGGCATCCCGGTTGGTGACAGTGTCGCGCGGTCTTGACCCGCATGCGCTCGGTGTTCCGGAGGTGATGTGGATGCGTCAATCGGGAAGATACCGAGAGCTTTCCTCCGCTTTTGCCGAGGGGACGCCGGAGGCTATTGCCGCGTGGATTATCTTCTGCTGTCAGGCATTAACGGCAGGGGCTGCTGAGGCGACATCGATTGCCGATACGGCGTCGAGCTGATGAAAACCGTCTGTACATAAAAACGGGCGACGGTCCGAATAAATCGGCCCGCCGCCCGTTAGCACGGATCCTCCGGTTACCAAGCGTGCATTATGGGTTGTGTGGGTGGCCTCGGCGCTTTCACGACGCTTCTTACTCGGACTTCACCCAAGAAGTCTGATGAGTCGTCTCTGTTCGCGATTGCGCAGGCCCACAACGCTTCTGCCCTTGTCGCGGCGTGCTCCGCGTGGGTGCCGTGGTCCGTGCTGGGAATCCTAGGTCGGGAGATCGATCCTTCTCTTCCGAGTCGACCTTGGCCTTGCCAGGCTTCCGTACCTTCTTTCTACACTGAGACGACGGTCACATCAAGGGGCAATTCCAATGGTCACTACTTTGTTACTCGCGTACCAAAAGTGACGCGTGTCTAGTACTACGGTCGCAGCTTGCGGATTAACGAATAAGTAAGTGCCCCAGCGGCAATCGCGCTCAGTCCAACGGCGGCCGTAGTGGCGGCCGCGGCACCGGAGGGGACCGGTATCCGATCACCCAGCGACACGGGCCGCGAAAACGTCAGCACCGGCCAGCCGCGCGCCATGGATTCCTTGCGCAGCGCCCGATCTGGATTGACGGCTGTCGGGTGACCGACAGATTCCAGCATCGGTAGGTCGGTAATCGAATCGGAGTAGGCGTAGCAGTGTTCCAGGGGGTAGCCCTCGCGTTTGGCGAGTTCCTGGATCGCTGCCACCTTCCCTTCGCCGTAGCAGTAGAAGGCGACATCGCCGGTGTACTTACCGTTCTCCACCACCATGCGCGTAGCCATGGCGTGGGTCGCGCCGAGAGCGCGGGCGATGGGCGCGACGATCTCCTCGCCCGAGGCGGAGACCACCACGACATCGCGGCCGCAGAGTTTGTGGTCGGCGATCAGGTCAGCGGCCTCGGCGAACACCAGCGGATCGACGATGTCGTGCAGTGTCTCGGCAACGATCGCCTTCACCTGCTCGACGTCCCAGCCCGTACACATATTGGTGATGTGCGTACGCATGCGATCCATCTGGTCGTGATCGGCGCCGGACAGCAAGAAGAAAAACTGCGCGTAACTCGATTTTAAGACGGCGCGTCTATTTATTAGGCCCTGGTCGAAGAACGGCTTGCTAAACGCGAGTGTGCTCGACTTCGCGATCACGGTCTTGTCCAGATCGAAGAAGGCTGCCGTCCTGGGGGCCGGCGCGCTATCCGTGGGCTGGCTGATGGCGTCGGTATCCCGGTCCTCAACGGAAGGGAAGGGTCCGGGTTCCGTTGCGTGGTCGGTCACAGCTCGAGGATAGATCTCACCGGGTGTGCCGTCGTGTCCATCCGGAAAGTCGCAGTTCAACGGGGGTGGTCTGGTAACGCAGCGGTGCTAGAAGAAGGGTTGCCTTTCTTTCCCTTTTTTCAGCCGATTGGTCTTGCCACCCTCACCTGGTTCGTGTGTATAGTGGGGTTACTCGGCTATGCCGAGTGTGTCTCAGCCCGACCCCCCGGGGCTGAAGCACGACGACCCTCGCCTCCTCCCCCCCTGGCGAGGGTCGTCCTCTTTTCTGGGGACGTTAAATCACCGGTTTTTGCGGTTCATCTCGGATCTATCCACAGATTCGCATCCATCCCCAATCTCGACGACGTCCCTGGTGCTCTCATCGCGCAACCTCGATGGTGGAGCGCGTGGAGGGAATGGCGGGAGAGCCGATCGTCGTCGCCGTGGGCGATCGAACTCTCGGCAACGACATCGAACGGATCGTCGCCGCGACCGGTAGACCGTTGATCCTCGCTACCGACGCCGGCGCGATCGGCAGGCAGGCGTGGACCCGTGCGGGCGCTGTGGTGCTCGACGGCGCTGATCCGTCGCTGGATGCGGTGAGTCGACTGCCGCGCCGAGCGCGGGTCCTGCTTGTCTCTCGCGACGAGCCGACGAGTGAGATGTGGCGAAGGGCAGTTGCGGTGGGTGCCGAGCAGGTGCTCGCCTTGCCCGAGGATGAGGTCCGGCTCGTCGAGGCTTGTTCAGCAATACCGCCCACCGCACGGGCGGGCCAGGCCCCGGTGATTGCTGTGGTGGGTGGGCGCGGTGGTGCCGGTGCATCTGTTCTGTGTGCCGCGATTGGCCTGAGCGTGCCGGGAGGTGCGCTCATCGTGGATGCCGATCCTTATGGCGGCGGAATCGACTTGCTGCTCGGGTGGGAGGACATCGACGGCCTGCGGTGGCCGGATATTGATATGCGCAGCGGTCGAGTGAGTTTCGACGCTCTTCGTCGTGCATTGCCACATCGTCGCGGGCTTGTTGTCGTGTCGGGCGATAGAACGGGAGGCGGCGGAAACGCGGAGGCAGTCGGTGGGGTGATCGACAGCGCACGGGAAGCCGGAGTGCCGGTGATCATTGATCTGCCGAGGCGGCTCAGCCCGACGAGTGTGGCCGCACTGGAGCGTACGGATTTGGTCGTCGTGGTGACGCCGGCCGAGGTACGGGCGTGTGCAGCCGCAGCGCTGGTGACTGCCGCGATACAAGCCACCAACCAGAACATCGGCACGGTGGTGCGCGGTCCGGCGCCGAGCGGGTTGCGCCCGGCGGAGGTGGCCGAAATCGTGGGAGTTCCAATGATCGCCGCTATGCGGCCAGAACCGAATCTCGGCAATCGTCTCGACAACGGTGGTCTACGGCTATCGGGGCGTTCACCATTGGCGGGTGCCGCGCGAGCAGTGCTGGCGCTGGTTTCGCGGGACGGCAAGGGTGCGGCGGCGTGACCGGATCGTTGATCGACCGTGTTCGGGAGCGGCTCGCCACCGAGAATGTCACGCTGCGTCCCTCGGCAGTGGCGGCCCTGATTCGCGCTGAATCCGGTGGCGTACTGGGCGATAGCGATGTGCTACACAACATAAAGGAGCTCCAGAGTGAGCTGGCCGGTGCAGGCATTCTCGAACCGCTGTTGTGCGCCGAGGGTACGACGGATGTCTTGGTCACCGCACCCGATCGGGTCTGGGTGGATGACAGTCAAGGGTTGCGGCTCACTACAGTGAGATTCGCCGACGAGGCTGCCGTGCGCAGACTCGCGCAACGGTTGGCTCTTGCGGTTGGACGACGCCTCGATGACGCGCAGCCATTTGTTGACGGACAGCTGACGGGCATCGGTCCGCCCCGTTCGGTGGTGCGTATCCACGCGGTGCTGGCGCCCGTCGCAGTAGGCGGCACCTGTGTATCGCTGCGCGTATTGCGCCCCACTGTTAAGGGTTTGGAGCAGCTGATCGCCGACGGCACCGTTGCGGAGGATGCCGGTGCGCTACTTCGCGGAATGCTTGCCGCCCGGCTGGCCTTTCTTGTCACCGGGGGCACAGGCGCAGGTAAGACCACCTTGCTTTCGGCACTGCTCGGAGCGGTCCACCCGTCAGAACGCATCATCTGCGCCGAGGACGCCGCCGAGCTCGCGCCGCGTCACCCGCATGTGGTCACGCTGTCGGCGCGCACCGTCAACGTCGAGGGCGCCGGGGAAGTGACTCTGCGCCAGTTGGTTCGTCAGGCATTGCGCATGCGTCCCGACCGCATCGTGGTCGGTGAGGTGCGCGGAGCCGAGGTGGTCGAACTGCTGACCGCCCTCAACACCGGCCACGATGGCGGTGCGGGAACCGTCCATGCGAACGCTCCGGCAGAAGTCCCCGCAAGGTTGGAGGCGCTCGGCGCTCTGGGCGGCCTTGACCGCGCCGCACTCCATTCTCAGTTCGCCGCAGCCATTTTATCTGTAACGTTTTGGGCGGTGTATCTGATTGTTACCGAGGTGTTTTGGCTGTGGGCTTATAGCCATGAGATACACAATTTTATGTAGCGGTGTATCCCACGTAGCGCGGTGACTCCCGCTTCGAGGTGCAGGGCCTGGGTGCTGCTCGCCGATGGGGAGTGATGGCCTGCCTTTTTCATGGTCGCTCTCTGGTCGCCGTGTTGTCACTGTTTTTTGATCACGGGGGTGGCCGGTGGCGGGCCGGTTATGGTTGATGAGCCAGTTGTGCTGCAGAGGTTTTCGCTTGTTCGGGGTTGATCAGCGGTTTCGTGCGTCCGGCGCGTACGCCGTTGGCGATGACGACGATTTCGGCTAGTTCGTGTACGGCCACGACCGCGGCCAGGCCCAGCAGGCCGGTCAGGGCCAGTGGGATCAGGATGGCGATCAGTCCCAGGGACATACCGACGTTTTGCAGCATGATGGCGCGGGCGCGGCGGGCGTGGGCCAGGGCTTGGGTGAGGTGGCGCAGGTCTTCGCCCATGAGGGCCACGTCGGCGGTTTCGATGGCTACGTCGGTGCCCATGGCGCCCATGGCGATGCCGAGGTCGGCGGTGGCCAGGGCGGGGGCGTCGTTGACGCCGTCGCCGACCATTGCGGTCGGATGATGTTGGCGCAGTTGACTGATGATGCGGGCTTTGTCTTCGGGGCGCAGGTCGGCGTGCACGGTGTCGATACCGACCTGGCGGGCCAGGGCGGTGGCGGTGGCGGTGTTATCGCCGGTGAGCATCGCCACCTGGTAGCCGCCGCGGTGCAGATCGGCGATGACTTGGGCGGCTTCGGGGCGCAGCTCGTCGCGCACCGCGATCGCGCCGAGCAGCTGGCCGTCCTGTTCGACCAGGACCGCGGTAGCGCCGCTGTTCTGCATCCGCGCCACGTCCGCGGCGAGCGGGCCGGGATCGAGCCAGCCGGGCCGCCCCAGCCGCAGCGTGCGGCTGTCGCGGCGGCCGGTCAACCCTGCGCCGGTGACCGCTTGCACCTCGTCGGCCGGGTCGATGCGGCCGGCGGCGGCCAGGATCGCTGCGGCCAGTGGGTGCTCGCTGCGGGCCTCTAATGCTGCTGCGGCGGATAGGACTTGCTCCGCGGTGGCGCCGATGGTGGTGGCGACTTCGATGACGGTGGGCCGGTTGGCGGTCAGGGTGCCGGTCTTATCCAGTGCGATG
Source organism: Mycobacterium sp. D16Q16 (assembly GCF_002013745.1). NCBI lineage: Bacteria > Bacillati > Actinomycetota > Actinomycetes > Mycobacteriales > Mycobacteriaceae > Mycobacterium > Mycobacterium sp. D16Q16. The sequence goes on along the minus strand of NZ_MAEY01000022.1, from coordinate 64,511 downwards.
GTGCGCACCGCACCCAAAGCCTCAAGGGCAGCACCGCCTTTGACCAGGACGCCGAGTTTGGAGGCGGCGCCGATAGCGGCGACCACGGTAACCGGAACCGAAATGGCCAGTGCGCATGGGGATGCGGCCACCAGCACCACCAGAGCCCGCTCAATCCACACCAGCGGATCCCCCAACACCGAGCCGATGGCGGCGATCGCGGCGGCGATGATCATGATCGCGGGCACCAGCGGTTTGGCGATCCGGTCCGCTAGGCGCTGGCTGGCGCCCTTGCGGGATTGTTCGGCTTCCACGATCGCCACGATTCGGGCCAGCGAGTTATCGGCTGCGGTAGCGGTAACGTCCACGTGCAGGACCCCGGTGCCGTTGATCGAGCCGGCGAATACCTCATCGCCCGGCCCGGCTTCAACCGGTACCGATTCGCCGGTGATCGCCGAGGTGTTCAGGGCAGTGCGGCCCGCGGTGATGGTGCCGTCGGTGGCCACCCGCTCTCCGGGGAGCACCAACATCGTGTCACCGACCCGCAACTCGGTTGCTGGGATAGTTATTTCGGTGTCATCGCGGATGACGGTGGCTTCCTCGGGCACCAGGGACAGCAGTGCCCGCAGCCCGCGGCGGGTGCGGGCCAGCGCGTATTCTTCGAGGCCTTCGCTGATGGAGAACAGGAACGCCAGCATCGCGGCTTCGCCGACCTCACCGAGGATCACCGCCCCGACCGCGGCGATCGTCATCAGGGTGCCGACACCGATCTTGCCTTGGGCCAGCCGGCGCAGCGTCGAGGGCATAAACGTGTAGCCGCCGATCGCCAGCGCGGTCGCCTGCAGGCCGATCTCGACGGGCCGGAGCCCGCCGGTCCAGCCCACCACATACCCGGCCAAAAGCACCACCCCGGCGAGCGCCGCGAACCGCAGTTCGCTGACCTCCCAAAGCCGTTCGGGCTCACGCTGGTGGCCGCCATCGGCGTCACTGCCGGCGGGTTCGGCGTGGCCGCAGCATGCATCACTCATCGCGCTACCTTCCGCTCTGTGGAGTGGCCGTAGTTCGGGCACAACGCCACCGCGTTGCCCGTGGCGGCCAACAAGGCCTCGGCGGCGCTGAACACCGCCAGCACCTCCGGGCGGGTCAGCCGGTACACCGAGGAACGGCCCTGCGGCCGGAAATCGACCAGCCCGCAATCACGCAGGCACCCCAGATGCGCCGACACCGTCGACTGCGCCAGCCCCAACTCGGCCGTCAAATCCACCACCCGCGCCTCACCGGAGGCCAGCCGCCGCAAGATCGCCAACCGCGTCTGATCGGAAAGGCTATGGAACAGCGCCGAAGCCGCCCCCAATGACACCGGTTCAGAAGCCTGCGCCACCCACCCTTTAATCGCCATAAGGCGATGATAGCGTTTCCTGTTGTTGGATTGCCAACCCGTCCACCGCCACACGCTCACCGGGAGCAGGCCCGGCGAGGTGCTCAGCGGCGGCGGTGCAGGTCGGCCCGGTTCGCCGCGCACATCGCCACTAGCATCTGATTTCTACCCGCATGGTGCGGATGATCAGCTGTGGCCCGACCCCGCTGGGGCGCCTGGCGGGTCTGGGGTCCCGCACTTGTGGGCGTGTCCACCAGTACTGGGCGTCGATTTCCCGCACCGAGGTCACCGCGCACATTTGCAGGGGCTTGTTTCCGGTCCGGCTGACGATGACCTTGTCGCCTTGGCGCTGCAGCATGGCGATGACTTGCAGGGCATCGGGCCCGACAGGCCCGGCGGGCGCTGTGGGGGCGGCCGCGACCGCTAGCGCCGCGGCCCCGAGCGCAGCCGCTGCGCTGATGCTGATGCGGCGAAGAAAACTGTTGTTTTGCATGGGATTTCCCTACGTGTGAGGCGCCGCATCGAGAGCGGCGGCAAGTGAGCGTGGCGTGTGGGGCCCGCGCGCGAAATGCCGGGACCCGGGCGCACGCTCAGCGCCGGATCACGCAGAGCCGGTACCGAAGGTTGCGGCCACCGCCGCTTGGTGCCAGCCATGGCGGTGCCCGCGGCCCCGGGGTTCGGAGCTGGTGATACGCCGTCGAGGACGTCTGGGCCGGACCCGACACCGGCCCAAGGCCATGGCTGTCGCCGACGTCGATCGTGGGCGCAGCGGGTAGGCAATGCACCCAAGGATGCGCCGGCCCAAGGACTGCGCGGACCGCATCGGCGCTGGGCGCAGCAGCGGCCGGGGCGCTCGGGTGCCCCCGATCGGCGGCGAGCGCGGGGCCTTCGACTGCTGCCATGCAATGCAGCACCGCTATCGCGGTGGCGCCGGCTACCAGCAGTACGGCGAGCCGCCTCACCGAATACCGCATCTGCCGTCGAGCCACCACAATCCTCGCCCCTGATCTACTATCTAGGTACGTAGATAGTAGATCAACATGCGATCGATTTACGTAGCAGGTACATAGGAAACCGAGTTGCGTTGGAAGGAGTTGTGCACGTGCGTGTATTGCGAATGATCATGGTGGCTACGGCTGCGGTGGTGGCGATGTTGGCGGTCAGCGTTCCGCTGGCGAACGCGGCCAAACCCGGCTGTCCTCACAAGATGGGGTCGCATCAGCGGCTCAGTGATGCCGGTGGCGCGGTGGTGCAGGAATGGACCGTCAGCGGGCTGCGGGCGAGCGTCGATGCGGTGCTGGGTTATCCGGTGGCTGGGCAGCTTTGGGAGGCAACCGCTTCGGTGCGCGCGGTGACCGGGTCGGTGACCCCGCTCATTCCGAACCTGGCCGCCGTCTCCGGCGCGCAGGAGCACTACCCGGTGCTGTGGCAGGTGGCCAGCCCCTACGGCATCCCGGGGGCCACCATCGCCGCCGGGCACACCGCCACGGGCAAGGTGTATTTCGATGTCACCGGTGCGGCGCCGGGGATGGTGACCTACCAGGGCGGCGGGGCGATGCCCGCGCTGATGTGGTGCGATGGGGCGGCGATGAAGACGATGATGGCCGCGATGAAATCCGCGCCGGACTCGGAATGTTCCTGCTGCGCCGATATGCCCGCGCCCAAGGGCGGCGGCGACTGCTGCGACGATAAGCCCTGACGGGACTGTGCGGTGAATTGACGTGCAGGGCAGGTGATGTGACACACCGAAGCGCCGCATCTCCGGGCCCTGGCGCAACTCATACCCACGATCTACTATCTAGGTACGGAGATAGTAGATCGTGGGTATGAGTCATCAACCGTTTGGGAAGGAGCCCGATGGCGTATTACTTCACAGCGGCGGCGGTACTGGCTTGTCCGCTGGTGATGGGCGCGATGATGTGGATGATGATGCGGGCCCCAGGCGAGTCCAATACTGCTGAGCGCCAGGAACTGCGAGCGTTGCGTACAGAGATCGACCAGCTCAAATCCGGGCGCGACCGCGCCCTGTAGTTAGCAGCCCGATCCGCGGTGGCCACCCAAAGGGTGCCGTACCCCGGGTCGATGAACCCGGAAGGCGCCGAGATCGAGTGGGCGCATTGGCCGGTGAACGGAGTGTTATCGATGACGTTTTGGCGCGCAGCACGCGCTGCGGGCCGCCGTGACAGGCGCAGTGCCGTAACGGATCTGCGCTCGGGTGCGGGTGGGCCCCTGGTGCCGCTGGTGGGTACCACGGCGGCGGCGGTGTTCGCGGTCGCGGTCATCGGTACCGTGATCGCCTCGCACGGTGCTCAGCACACCGCGCCGGGTGCGCCGGCAGGTTTGGATCATCCGGCAGCCACCGTTGCGGTGGGCGCCGAGGGCACCCCGCCGTGGCCGGCCCCGGCCGATCCCGGTGCGGCGGCGGACGCCGCGGGTCTGCCGATGGCCCGCATGGAAGGCACGGTGCAGCACATTCACGCCCATCTTGACGTGCAGGTGGACGGGCAGCCGGTGCCGGTACCGGCCAATATCGGTGTCGATGTGCGCCGCGGCACGATGAGCGCCCTGCACACCCACGACGACAGCGGCCTCATCCATATCGAGTCACCGGTGCGCCGGCAGTTCAGCCTCGGCGAATTGTTCACCGAATGGCAGGTCAGCTTGGCCGCCGATCACATCGGAGGCCTGCGCACCGGGGCGGGAAAACAGCTGCGCGTGCTGGTCAATGGCGTGCCGCAGACAGGTAACCCGGCCGCGATCACCCTGGCGGCCCACGACCAGATCGCCGTCATCTACGGCGCCCCGCGCCCGGGGGAGGCCATCGCCTCCACATACCAGTTCGCCGACGGCCAATGACAGTGCCGGAGGCATCGGCTGACCGCCGGGATTACTATGTACGTACGTAGACCGTAAGAATGCTGACGGCCAGGGAGATACCAGCAGTGCGTAGTCGAGGTTTTGGGGAGCTGGAAGCGGTCGTGATGGACCGTGTGTGGAGCCGCGGCCAGGACACGGGCACCACGGTGCGGGAGGTGTTCGACGAGCTGGCCACCGAACGCGATATCGCCTACACCACCGTGATGTCCACGATGGACAACCTGCACACCAAGGGCTGGCTGGAGCGCGAACGCGAGGGCAAAGCCTACCGGTATTGGGCGGTCCTGACCCGCGAGCAGCACAGCGCCCGCCTGATGCGCGAGGCCCTCGACGGCGGCGGCAGCGCAGATCTGGTTCTGACCCACTTCCTGGAACAGATCACCCCGGAAGAATCGGCGCGGCTGCGGGCGGTGCTGCGTCGCCCGGCCAAACGGGCCCGCGCCACGTGAGTATCGCCGTCTGTCTGCTGCTCTACAGCACCGTGGTGCTGGTTTTCGGGCCGCGCTGTTTGCCGCTGCTGACCCGCGCCGGCCATACCCCGCACCTGGCGATCACCGCATGGCTGGCCGCTATCGCCAGCGTCCTGGCCACCTGGCTGGCCGCTACCGTACTCATCGTCATTGACGTTGCCCGCCAATGGGATTCCCCCGCGTTGGTACTCGCGGCGTGCATCACCAGCCTGCACGCGGTGGCTGCCGGCGATGCAGGTATCGCCGCCCAGGCCGCGCTGTTGGCCCTGGCCACCGCGATCAGCGCAGCGGCCGCCGCACTGGGTGTGCGCCTGGCCCGAACGCTCATCGGCTTGCGCGGCACCGCCCACGAACACGCCCGCGCCGTACACATTGTGGGCCGGCACACCGGCGCCGCCGGCGACGTGATGGTTCTGCAGGCCCAAGAACCGGCCGCCTACTGCGTGGCGGGACGCCCCTCGGCGATCGTGCTCACCACCGCCGCCCTTGCCGCCCTCGATGACCAGCAGATCGCGGCGGTACTGGCACACGAACGCGCCCACCTGGCCGGACATCACCCCCAGCTCGTGACCGCGCTGCGCGCTCTGGCCACGGTGCTACCGCGGGTTCGGCTCATGACCGACGGCCACACCGAGGTGTCCGGGCTACTGGAGATGTGCGCCGATGACGCCGCAGTACGCCAGCACGGCCGCAGCGCCCTGCTGGAAGGGCTGATGAACCTAGCCGGCGCCGCCAGCACCCCGGCCTGGGCCCTGGGCGCGGCCCATGTGGCGGTCCTGAACCGCGCCGAACGGCTCGTGGCATCTCCGCCGACGCTGGTGGCGCGGGCACGCGCAGCGACCGCGCTGGCGATCACCCTCACGCTCATCGCCGCCGGGCCGCTGATCACCGCCGCACTGGCCGCCTCCGGCGCACTGCTGTGCAGCCCGTAGCGCACACAGGCCACCACCGGCGGCCAGGATACGGAAACAGGCCGCCGCACAAGCTTCCGCCACTCTGAGATACCCCGTACGTGTACGGCAGGGCAACCCACATCTCCTTGTGATGACATCGTCGGAACGGTCGATGTTGTGCGGCCAAGCCCTGCATAACATCGCAGTTAGAGGGCGGATATCGATACCCTGATCGGGTATATGGGCCTTCCTGGAAAGCCGACCTGTCAGGCCTGGCAGCAATGCTCTGCACGATTAACCCTACGGGGGTATCCTTTCGTAATCTGTTAGGTCCCGGCAAGGAGGTTGCGATGAGCGTTCCGGCGAGCACAGTGACAGTCAGGGTGTCCGGTATGAGCTGCGGGCACTGCGCCGCGGCGGTGCGTCAGGAGGTCGGTGCCCTGCCGGGGGTCAGCGGTGTGGACGTCGATGTCACCGCGGGCACCGTCACCATCTCCAGCACCGCGCCGCTGCAGGTCGCCGCGATCGAGGCGGCTATAGGCCGGGCCGGCTACACACTGGCCGCATAAGACCGCATGGCCGGGCCCATCTCGGGCAGGCGGCCGGACAGCACGGCTCGGCAAACAACACATCCCTTTTGAGAGGACACCGCTTATGGCCACACGACACCGTGTTCTGAGTGCGGCGGGCACCACGGCCGGCGTGCTCGCCGCCGCACTCGCCATCGCCGCGACACCGGCGGCCTCGGCCGACCCGGCCCCGCCGATCCCGTTCATTCCCGCCATCCCCGCCCCGTTGCCGGCAGTGCCGGGCAGCTACACCTACAGCTACTACAACTTCCCGGCCGTGGCCCCCGCCACGGTGGATGCGCGCGGGGTGAAGATCGCCACCAACGCCGACCCCGGAGCCGCCGGGTCGGGGATGCCCGGCAGCAAGCTCGGCAACGCCGCCCACCCGCCCAACATCCAGTCCTCCTCTAGCACCCGCTACGGGATCGCCGGAGGCATCAGCCGGCCGGTGGCACCGAGCACCACGGGCGTGCAGTTCGGCGCAGGCAACGAGAGCCCCGCACTCGAAGACCCCTATGGACGCCCGCCGCAAAACATCGGCGGCGCCGAGGCCGCCACCCCGCCGACGGTCATGCCCGGCGCACCGGCCGCCCCCATCCTGGAAGACCCGCACGGGCAGCCGCCCCCAGCGCCCGCCGAAGAGTCCCCGTAACCACCTGCCGGACATCGGCGCCTGGTGCAAGCACCGATGCGACCAGCGTCAATGCATTTCGGCGATACCCTATACGGGTACCTGGTAGATGTGTATGGTGAAGTGATGGCGCTGTGCGGTGAACGCATCGCACCACGCCCGCACCGGATGGCGGTGGGCGTGGTGCGCGTACTGCTGACCGCGGCGGTGGTGTTGGTGCCCTCGCTGCAATGCGTGCCGGGCATGCGCGAGGCCGTCGCTGTCGCCGCACCCGCGCCGCACGTGCTTTCCGTGGCTGGGGCCCCTGCCGCTGCCACACACGTAGGCGCAGCCGACGCGGCCACTGATCGCGATCACCATCGGTGCGCCTTAGTGACTGCCGCCGCGGTGGCCGCGGAGGCAGTTGGTGCGTTGCACGGGTGGGATCTGCTGTCCGCGGCTGCGGTGGTCGCCGCGGCGACATGGGGGGCGCTGTGGTCGCACAGCACCCGCGGCCCGCCGCGGCGGCCCTCGACCTGGTTTCTGCGCGGCGGACGTGAGCGTCTGCAGCATTTCTGCGTGATGCGGCGCTGACCATCAGTTCCCCGGTACCCGCATGCGGGTACTGGGGGGAGCACTGGTCGGGGCCATCCCATCGCGGCCGCCGCAACGGCGGCCCCCTCACGCAAGGAATCCTCATGAACTACAACACAATTATCTGTTATCGCAGGCTCACCGCTGCTGTCGCGGCCCCACTGGCCGCGTTCACCCTGGCCTTGAGCGCACCCGCCCTGGCCCAAGCGGCCGGGCCCGGCCGGGCCGCCGACTCCATCAGCACCCAGGCGCCCGCCGGTCCCGGCTGCCGCCATCACAACTGCTGGCCCCGACCGGGCCACGGTGGCGGCTGGGGCGGTGGCTGGAGCCACGGCGGTGGCTGGGGTCCGCACCGCTAACCCCCGCACCGCTAACCCCGCCCCTTAAGCCGGTGCCGCCCCCGCCACTCTGCGTCCCTGCGGGGGCGGCACCCTCACGGCACCACCGCGCCCCGGCCACATGGCCGCGCAGGCATCTGCAGCACTTCGAATACTCCTGCCATACAAGGACATCCATGACCGTGACCGCACCCCTACGAGCACTAAGTGCACCACGAGCACTGGCCGCTGCCGCCTTGACGGTCGCGGCCAGCCTCACCGCGCTCGCATGGGCAGCGCCGGCCGCCGCCGGCCCGGCCCAACCCGGACCGAAAGCGCCGGGCAACGCCCAAACCGTGATCACCGAACTCAAAACCCGCGGCGATCAGGTGATCGTCAACGGCGACACCACCGGAAGACCGCTGTCGGGGTGCACCGCCGTCTCGGTGCGCGTCGGCCGACACATCTACAACCAAGTGCCCCAGCGCAAAGGCCCAGCCACCCGGGCCCTGGCCTCGCACGTCATGTACGTCACCGTGCAGTGCTGACCGGCTCCGGGCGCGCCGCACAGGAGCGCTCCGCCACGCCGATTTACAGAACATGTGGGTGCGCCATGGCACCGATAGGTAACTCAGAGACCGTGGATCGGCGGCTCCTCGGGCCCGGCTGCAACGGGGGCACTGGCCGGGGTGGCCGGCGCCCGCGATCACCGAAGGGGCGCTGCCTGTCGGCCTCGCCCGCCCCCAGGGCCCCAGCCTGCTCAGTGTGCCTGAAAATCGTTAGCCCGCAGGCTAACTGGGTGCCGGTTCGGGTTATTGTGGGCCGCCGGGATTTTGGTTCGGGATGTCGGTGATGGGCAGGTTCGGTGCGGGCCTGGGCGACGGCGTGGCCGGTAGCCCGGGAATCTTGGTGGCCGCGATGTCATGAATGTCATTGACCGGCGGTCCATTTTCGCGGCCACCGTAGCTGGAGCCGGGGGCGCGCTGCCCGAGCAGATGACTGACGGTGACCATGTGATAGCCGCCTGCGATCAGCACCGGCAGGAACTGGTAGACGATGTCGACGGTGCTCGAATAGGTGTCGTGCAACAGCACCACCGCGCCGGGTTTGATCTGGGTTTTGAGCATGTAGACGGTGGCGGCGGTGTTGGCGTCGTTGATCCAGTCGAACGGTATGACGTCCCACAGGATTTCGGCCAGTCCCTGCCTGCGGGCCTCGGCGCGCACCGCGTCGCTGGAGACCCCGCCGGCAGGCCGGTACAGGTGCGGGAAGGTGCCGGTGGCCGCCGCGATCGCCTCGGCGCCCCGGCGCAGCTGCGCGGGGATATCAGCCACCGCGATGGTGGCCATGTTCGGATGCTCCCAGGTGTGGCCCGCCACCTCCATCCCGGCCGCAGCGATCCGGCGGGCCGCCTCGGGGTCGGCGGCCACCTTGTTGCCGATCAGGAAAAACGTGGCCTTGGCGCCGCGGTCGGTGAGCACCTGCAGCAGCCGATCGGTGAACGGGGTGGGGCCGTCATCGAAGGTCAGCGCCACACATTTGTACCGCGCACAGTCCACCGTGTCCGGGCCCAGCAGCAGCCGATGACGCACGCCGAGCGCGACCACACCGGCTGCAGCCAAAACCACCACCGCGACCACCGCAATCTGGAACCGCACGGACCGCAGCACCGTACCCACAGATCCACCTCCTGGCGTACCGGGCAGTGCCGCGACGGCCCGCCCGCCGCGCGATCGCCATACCCGTGGGGGGCATCCTTGCACGCGTACCTGGACACCGTCCGCCCACCACGCCAATAAAGCCATACCCGGTAGGGGTAAGAGCTACAGTGGGTGTATGCGGATGCCCCCGGGCTATGGGCAGCGCCGACCGCTGCGGGAGCGTGCGGGGGCACTGCTGCTGGCGGCGGCGCTGACTGTCCTGGCGGCGCTGGGGTGCAGCGCCGATCTGCCCCGCACGGGCACTGCGGCAGGCTCAGGCGGCCAACTCACGCGTGCTGCGGCCACCGGCGGGATGCCAGGGCTGCTCGCCGTACCCGCCCACCAGGTGCGGGCCGCCGCCGATGTGCCCTGCCCGCATGCGCAGATCGCCCCGGCGGTACTCGGCGGCGATAACGCGTCCCTGAAATGGGCCGCGCCGATTCTGCCGATCACCGCCGCTGCAGCGGGTATGGCCAGATACGTGCAGGTGCGGTGGCCGCCGCCGCGCCCACCGGTGGCCGCCCTCGCCGGTGGCCGTTTGTTGTTGCATCAGCTCTGCGTGATCCGGCGCTGAGGAACACCCCGGGCTACCCGCGTGCCGTGATGGCCCGCAGGCTGCCCGTACCGGTGTCCTGGCCAGCGCCGCGCCCTCGATGCGGCGCCTCACACGTAGGGAATTCTCATGCACAACAAACGTTTTCATCGCCGTGCCGGCATCGCGACCGCAGCCGCGGCGATATTTGTGGCTGCCTCAGCGCTGGGCCTATCTGGTGCCGCGCTGGCACAGGCAGGCCCGGGGAGCCCTGATGCGCTGCAGGTCATCTTGATGCTGCAGCGTCAGGGCGACAAGGTCATCGTCAACCGCACCGGAAACAAGCCGCTGCACATGTGCACCGTGACCTCGGTACGCGAAGGAACCTCCGAGTACTGGTGGACCCATCCGCAGGTGGTCGGCCCCAACCGGGCCACCCGCGCCCATGGGGTGGGCACTCAGCTGCTGTACCGCACCATGTACGTCGACGTGCAGTGCTGACCAAACAGCCGCAGCCGGGCGAGAAAGTCCGTTGGTGGCGGGGGCTGTTGATCAGCTGGTGGTGCCGGTAGCGGGGTTCAGGCCGCCGCGCCTGGCTGGCCGGCGCAGCAGGGGCAGCCGCCGGCCGGGGTGGGTGCGGGCATGTCCTGACAGCACGGGCAGTCCGCCATCATCGCAGCCATCTTGGCGGCCATGGAGGCTTTCATCTTGGGATCCATGGGCATGTTCGCAGGCATGCCCATGGACTCGCTACAGCACCACATCATTGCCGGCGCCGATCCGCCGTTGCTGTAGACCACGGCCATCGGGTCGGGGCCGGTGACATCGAAATACATTGTGCCCGAAGATGTTTGTCCTTCATTCAGGGTGGCCCCGGGTAGCCCCTGGCCGGTCCCGACCTGCCAGAGCACCGGGTAGTGCGCGCCGGTGGCGTGGGCGGCCAGATTGGGGATCAGCGGGGTGATGGTGCCGCGCGCAGCTTTGACGGTGGCCGAGGCTTCCCAAAGCTGCCCGGCCGGAGCGTAGCCGGGCAGTACAGCCTGCGATTTCTTGAGCGCGGTGACGGTCCATTCCTGGGTGCCGCCGCCGGCATCAGGGAGCTGCTGGGCGGCCCCGTAGCGGTGCGGACAGGCGCCGGCGGCGCTGCCCAGCGGCGCGCCTAATAGCCCGGCCAGGAACAGCCCTGCGGTGGTCAGGGCCAGCAGGACCAAACGTAGTCCTCGCATATGTGATCTCTTTCTGTGTGGTCGACAAAGGGGTGTTCCCGCTGCCCGGGGTATGGCCGGTGCAGCGAAATCTGCGGTGTGGTCGCGGTGGCTATTGGCGGTAGGAGATGACGGTCATCATCCCGGCTTCGCCGTGATAGATGTTGTGGCAGTGGGTGAGCCATTGGCCGGGGTTGTCGGCGTCGAAGTCGACCTCCACGGTGGCCATCGGGGCAACCAGGACGGTGTCCTTGCGGGCGGTGTAGGCCCCCGCTGGGGAGCGCACGGCGAAGGTGTGCCCGTGCAGGTGCATGGGGTGGAACATCATCGAGTTGTTGATGTAGCGCAGCCGCACCCGTTGGCCTTCGCGCACGGGCAGCCCCTGGGAGGGGTTGTAGGTCTTCTCGTTGATGGTCCAGGTGTACTTATCGCCCGGCCCGGCCAGGCGCAGGTCATAGGAGATGTCGGGTTCGCGTGGCGCCAAGGCGACGCCGTCGGTGGCGCTCAACGTCGCGGCGGCCAGCACGGTCATGTTCTTCATCGTGGCAGCCGCGTTCTGGGCTGAGCCGACGACGGGTTTGCCGGTTACGCGCAGCAGCAGCTGCGCGTAGCCGTCCTTGCCGTACGGGACAGCCAGCAGCGGTACCGACGCATCGCCGACGGTGATGATCGCATCGATGCGCTCACCCATCCCGATCAGCAGCGCATCGGCCTGCTGGGGCTGTACCGGGAAGCCGTCGGTGTGGGTCACCGTCAGCGGCGACCCGGGCACCGCGACCCGAAACGCGCTATCACCAGCGGCATTGATGATGCGCAGCCGCACCCGGGTCCCGGGCCGATAATCAACGCTCTGCGGGTCGGCAGCTACCCGGCCGTTGACCAGGTAGTGCGGGTAGGTGACATCGCCGCCGTCGGCGCCCAACGGCGCACCCGCACTGACCCCCATCCCACCCATCGGCATCCCGCCCGACATCCCGCCGGGCATATCGCCCATCGAGGGGGCCATGCCGGGCATGCCCTTAGCGGTGAGCCCGGCCAGGACCTTGTCGGGGTTGGTGCCGGTGCCGTCGATCCAGTCATCGAGCACCACGACGAGTTCGGCGTCGTAGCCGGCCCGCTCGTTGGGGTCCTCGACGATCAGCGGCGCATATAGCCCACGATCGAGCTGGGTGCCCACATGCGGATGAAACCAATACGTGCCCGCGTGCGCCACCGCGAACTCATAGGTGAACGCCCCGCCAGCCCCGATCTGCGTCTGCGTCAGATCGGGCACCCCGTCCATATCGTTACGCAGCGCGATCCCGTGCCAGTGCACCGTGGTGGGCGCAGGCAACCCGTTGGCCACGCTCACCCGCAGCACCTCACCCTTGCGGACCCGGATCTCCCGGCCCGGCACCTGATCGCCGTACCCCCACGTCGAGACCGTGGTGCCCGCCAGGTCCAGCTGCAGCGGGCGGGCCTGCACGCTCACCGGAACCAGCCGGCCGCCCCCGTCGCGGCGAGCCGCCTCCAGCGCGCCCACCCGCGGCGAGTCCGGCCCCACCATCTGCCCGGCCGACCCTGGCGCCGCGCGGGTACCGCAGGCCGCCAACACCCCGGCCGCCGCCGCGGCCCCGCTCAGCTGTAAGAAACCACGCCGGCCCCACTGCGATCGCGATACAGCCACCAGTAACTCCCTTCATCGACCACCGGCCCGGCACCTAAAAACACACGTCAAATACCGGGTAAGGGTATGCGCATATCATGTTATGGTGAAGAAGTGTTGCCGTCCACTGGCGAAGGGCAACCCCTCCGGAATTCCGGGGCGGGGCGCCCCACGGTGAGCGCAATCGGCGGCCACGGCGCACGTGTTGCGCCGTGGCTCGGTGCCGCGGTGGTCGCGGTACTGGCGGCCCTGCTGGTGGCGCAATGCGGGGCGATGGCCCACCACGGGGCGGCCGCCACGGCGTTGCCGCATCATGCGGTCGCCGCCGGTTCGACGCTGCAACGCAGCACTGCTGCCATCGCCCCCCACAACCACTTCGCGGTGCCCGCCTCGGCCATCTGCGCCGCCGCCGCTGACGCGGTGACCGCTGCGCTTGCCGCCCCAACTGTGCTGCGGGTGTTGTGGATCGTGGTGCTCACGCTCGTGGCCTGCGCGGCGTTCTGGGCGGCAGCCCCGGCACTGACCCGCGGGCCGCCACCACATACCGGGCCGGTGGCGATCGCCACCGGCCGCATACTCATTCACCGTTTCTGCGTGCTGCGGCGCTGATCGCTGCCGGCCCAACCCTGCCATGCCCCTTACCGGGCCGGTGCGGGTTCTGGCCTGTAGCCGACCAATCAGTCACCGCCGCGCCCTTGGGCGCAGCCCACACGTAGAAGGTGCTTTGCCATGAACAACATTATTCGTGGCCGTGTCGCAGCATGGACACTGGCCGCCGCCGCAGCTGCAGCCTTACTGCTGGCCCCGGCCGCCCAGGCCGGGCCCGGCGATCTGGGGAACGCCGACGATGTCATCAACAGCCTCAAAGCCCAGGGCAACAAGGTCATCGTCACCAAGACCGGCAACAAGCCGCTCTCGCAATGCGTGGCCACCCGGGTACGCAAAGATCTCGATGTCTACGGCAACCCGAGGATCTACCCGAACATCTCCTCCGGGCCCACCCGGCGGATGTGGCTTTACAGCGTCTACCACGTCGACATCCAATGCTGAACCCCGACAGCGTGCTCGCGCCGGTGCCGCCGGCGGCGCCACCGCCGCGGCCCAGCAGCACGCTTGTCTATGTAACCGGTGAGGTCACCGCCAAACTCGGCGCCGAGGAAACGGTGTGGGGCCAGCTCAACGTCCTGCTGGAACGCACCCGCTACGACCGCGGCAACCTGCGCTACGAGATCTTCCGCGACGCCGGCGACCCGGGGCATTTCCTGGTGCACCAAACCTGGAAAACACCCCAACATCTGCACCGGCATCTGCGGTCCGAGCCGGTGGCCAGGTGTATCGGCGCCATCAGGGCGGCCGCGCAGGTCCCGCTGGCGCTGACGGTGTGCGATGTGCAGCGGGCGCACACCAAACCCGCGCCGACAGGCAAACGGCCATGACACCGGGTACTGCGGTGGCGCATCACAATCCGGTCACATACCCGCCAGGGGTATCGGCTGGCCGTGGTAGCGTGGCGGCCATGGCGATCCGGATGCAGCGCCGCGGCCAGCTCATGCTGGTGGCGGCGCTCATCGGTGCGATCGCCGCGCTTCCGCTGCTGCTGCACTGCCTGCCCGGGGACACCCATCACGGGGCCCCGGCCGCGCACCACCAGGTCAACTCGGCCGTCGCGAGGGGCACGGCGGCAGGCCCCGCGGCGCCGATGAGCACCGGGCTGGCCACCGATCACCCACATGCCGGCAGCGCCGTGCACGGCGCGCTGTGCCAAAGCCTCGACGGGCTCACCGCAGCGCTGCGCGCCGATAATCCACTGCGGCTGCTGGCCGCGTTCGCCTCCGCCGTGCTGGCCGCTGTCCTGGCCGCGCCGCTGGTGGCCAGCATCAGCCGGGGCCCGCCCGTGCGGGCCTTCGCTACCTTCCCGCGGTCAGGGCGTGTGCTGCTGACCGATCTGTGCATCATCCGACGCTGATCTGCGCCTTCGGGTCACCTATCACTCATGGGTGACCCCGCCGCCTCATCAGCCGTTCCCGGCCGCCCCTATGCGGCCCCCGATGCAGGGACCACCTTTCATGAACGACACCATCACCGCAGCCTCCACACTGCCCCGCGCGGCCGCTCACCGGCTGGGCCGCCGCATCAAACCGGTCACCACCCGGCCCACCGGTGCCCGCCATCTGAGCCCCGCCGACATGGTCGGCAACACCCCGGTGGTGCGGATATCCGAACCGTTATCGGGCCCCGGGCAAGGGTTCTGGGCCAAACTCGAAGGCGCCAACCCCAACGGCATCAAGGACCGGCCCGCCCTGTACATGGTTGAGCAGGCCAAGGCCCGCGGCGACCTCAAACCTGGCGCCCGGATCGTCGAATCAACCAGCGGCACACTCGGGTTGGGGCTGGCCCTGGCCGGGATCGTGCACCAGCACCCGGTCACCCTGGTCACCGACCCAGGCCTGGAACCGGCCATCGTCAACATGCTGGCCGCCCACGGGGCCACCGTGGACATGGTCAGCGCACCGCACCCCGAGGGCGGCTGGCAGCAAGCACGCAAAGACCGGGTCGCACAACTGCTGGCACAAGACCGCGGCGCCTGGTGCCCGGATCAGTACCAGAACCCCGACAACGTCGCCGCCTACGCACCGCTGGCCGCCGAACTGATCGCCCAGCTGGGCACCGTCGATGTGCTGATCGCCTCGGTGGGCACCGGCGGACACTCAGCCGGGGTGAGCCGGATCCTGCACCAGCACAACCCACACATGCAGCTGATCGGGGTGGACACCATCGGCTCCACCATCTTCGGCCAACCGGCCGCCACCCGGCTCATGCGCGGCCTGGGATCGAGCATCTACCCCGACAACGTCGACTACAGCGCCTTCGACGAAGTGCATTGGGTCGCACCGCACGAGGCGGTATGGGCCGCCCGCACCCTGGCAGCGACCCACCACAGCACCGGAGGCTGGAGCGTGGGCGCGGTGGCCTTGGTCGCCGGGTGGGCCGCACGCCGCGCCTCCCCGGGCACCCAGATAGCGGCGATCTTCCCCGACGGGCCGCTGCGCTACCACGGCACCATCTTCGACGACGACTACTGCCGCACACACAACCTGCTGGGCCGCGCACCAGCAGCGGGCCCAGAGCGCATCGAAAGCCCCACCGACAGTGTCGTGCAGCGATGGACCCGCTGCACCAACGTGATTGACCCCATAGGTGCCCTGCGGGCCATCGCCTGATCACCGGCATGAACCCGCAAACACCCCGAGCACACCGCACACCACAGCGCTCAGGGCACCAGGCCCGCACCCACCTCCATCGCGCCGGTACACCGCGAGTGTGCCTGCGCCCCTTCCCGATAGGGGATCTTCTGCCATGACTTCTCTCCGCGACACCGACACCACCGCCTACCCCGATGCCCTCTATCTGGCCTGCTCGGAGGCGCCGATGCCCCCGGGCGCGGCCACCGCAGGCACCTCGGGACCTTCTGGTGAGCTGCTGACCGTGCGTAACATCGGGAACCTGGTGCCCACCGATCCCGCCGAAGGATCGGTCGATGCGGCCCTGGACTTCGCGCTCAACGCACTTCAGGTGCGCACGATCGTGGTGTGCGGGCACTCGGGCTGCGGGGCCATGGCTTCGCTGCTCTCCGAATCGATTGACACACCCACCAGCTCGGTGGGCCGCTGGCTCGACAACGCCCGCGACACCCTGGGGGCCTACCGCGAATTTCACCTGGCCCGCGTAGGTGCTGCCGCCCGTGGATTCAGCCAGGCCGACCAGCTCGCCGTGGTCAACGTCGTGATCCAGGTCGAACGCCTTGTGCACCACCCGATCTTGGTCGCCGCTGTGGTCTCGGGCCGCCTGCAGGTGGCCGGCACCTTCTACAGCGCCGACACCGGAAGTCTGTACGAGGTCAGCGCCACCGGTATCCCCACACCCGGGGTCCGGTGACGCCAGGCAGCCGTGCCCGCTGCGTGGGCGCTAAAGCCACACGAGACCGGATCGGCACCGAACCGGTTGCACCACAACACCGTTGCGCGCCGAACAGCCCGTGCGCCGTCAGTGGGGACCGGATAGTCCGCGCCCGGGCGCCGCGGTGCGGCCGGCGATGCGCACGATCTCCTCGGCGACCAGCTGCGGTTCGGTGAAAACCGGTAGATGACCCGACTTTGTGGCCAGGACATGCCGGGCACCAAGGCGTGCGGCGGTGCGGCGGTGGGCATCCAGGAAGGCTGCGCGAAGGGAGCGGTCCAGCGGCGTGGCTTTGGTGCCCGAAATGACGGTCACGGGCATATCGCCCAGATCGCGGGGGTGTGCGCGCAAGGTTCGCAGCGCGTCGATGAAGAATCGCTCCTCGGCGTCGGCCGCGTGTTCGGCGCCGGTAGTTAGGTCTTCGGCGACCAGATCATGGGCCACGTCGGCGGGCATCCCCGGCGCCGCGCGGCGCACCGCCGCGGCCAGCAGATGCAGGCGGCGCAACACGCCGATGAACCAGCGGCCCGCCACCGCGATCCGGCGTAATTGTTTAAGCGGGGACCCACAGCACACGTTCACGTGTTCATCGGAGTGATCAACGAGCACCAGGGCGGCGATGCGCGAGGGGTCCTGTTGGGCGGCGGCCAGTGCGATCGTGCCCCCGTAGCTGTGCCCCACCAGGATGTAGGGGCCGGCATCGAGGGCCGTCAACAGTTCGTCGAGGTCCCCGGTGAGGCGCTCCATGGTGCGCGGTGCCCCGTCCGCATCACTGCGCCCCAGATTCGCGCGGTCGTAGACGACCGTCGAAAGCTGTTGCGCCACCAGCGGAGCCACCAGCCCCCACTCCGAGCGGGACGCCCCCAGCCCCGATTCGAACACCACGGTCGGGCTGCCGAGACCGGCACGCATGTAGTGCAGTGCCCGCCCATCGGCGAGCCGGGCCACGGCGTGCTCACCCAGGGTGTGTGCCATCGGCAGTCCTTTCCTCCCCGGCACGTGAGGGCACCTCGGCATCTATGCGCCCGCGCCGGGACACCCAATTATACCCCATGGGGGTATATGCGTTTGGGGTTTGGCGGCTGCGGTGCGGCACCTGCATCAGCGGATCGTTGAGCCCCGCCCATCGGCGGGCGCGCGAGGCGGTTGGGGAACGCGCGGCCGGACACTGCTGCCCTGGGTTGCCGTTCTGCGGCGTCAGCCAAAATGGGCGCCGCTGTGGTGCCCCCGGTGGCCGCCGTGGGCGGGTCCTGCGCTAATGCGGGGCCCAGCGGTTGTTCTATGTCAGGGGTGTGGGGCTGCCGCAGAGCTTGTCTAGGCCGTATCGCAGCACCAGCACTGAGATGGAGAGAACGGCGGGCAGGCCGGCCAGCGTGCTGAGGGCATCGGCGATGGCTGCCACCAGGGTGGTGCTGTCGGCGTAGCTGCGCCGTAGCGCGGTGACGTGCGGGTCTGTGCAAATCTTCTGAGCGAATTTGGGAAGATTGCTGCGAAAGTACTGCTCCCCGGCGTTTTCGGCGGAGTCGTCGTCGGCGGCGCTCTTGTCTACAGCCCGCCCGAGGGCCGCGTAAAGCTCGGAATCCGGCGCCGCCAGCAGTTGATCAACCTCTGGTGTTCCCATCTGTTCCCCCTTGTGATTTCTCGGGTCGCCCGCGCGTGGCTTCCACGTTAACGGCTGTGCTGGTGCGCGTTGAGTAGTTGCGGATGTTGCGCAGCGTGTTCAGTTCGGGGTCGGTTTTGATTTTGGAGAATTCCGGGCCAGTGGGGCATTCATACTTGCGGGCGGTTTCCGCTGAGGGGGCATGCGGTGAGGACACGCCGAAAAACATGAGCTGCGCCACCCGTTCGCCGGGTGTGATCGCCAGTGGCATCTTGCCTAAGTTCACCAATTCCAGGGTCAGGCAGCCCCTGAACCCGGGATGCACTTGTACTGCGGTGGCGCTCAGAAGTCCTAGCCGCCCATAGGATGAACGGGTAATGACTTGAGCGCATAGGTCCGAGGGCAACACGATGTATTCCAACGTTGATGCCAAAACCATTTGGCCGGGATGCAGGTAGAACTCGTCGCCCCAGTCCTTTTCCAGCCGCGATTGCATCGATCGGGGGTCCTGCAACATTTCCAGGGCGTTGAACGACGCGTTTGATGTCTGCTCGAAGACGATGAACTGGTTGCTCAGTCGCAGGTCCACGCTGGCTGGGCCCAGCGCCCCGGGAAGCATGGGGGTGATGCTGATCTGGTTGTCGTCCCCGTTGTTTATCCGGGTACGGAAGTCGGCGTTAGTGAGCACCCCGGGCCCGCCCACCCAATCGCAGCTGGCGTGGTCTTCATGGATGGCGCCGTCGGCGCTCGTCCATAGTTTGATGAAGTAGAGATCATCGATCGCCTTGAGGGCCAGGCGGTCGATCGGGAACTGCGTGCCCGCAGAGCGGGCACGCCAATAGGCGTTGACGATGTCGATGACGTCGTGGGGTGTATCGGGTGTGAAGGCTCCCGGTATGCCTTGCGACAGGAGGCGCGCCAGAGCATCGACATGGGGTTCGCGTTCGGTGGCGCAGTAGGAGCGTTCCTTCGACCACGAACGCACTGCGTCCCAAATTGCTTGGGACTGTGTACGAATGGCGTCGCATAGCAGAGCGCTTTGGGGGTGCGTGATCTTTTCATCGCCCAGGTACTGCGCACTGAGTGTGCGGTGATCGGGTGCCTCAGCTGTCATATCAGCCAACCATGCAAGCATCAATTCGGCTCGGAACAACGTTGGCGGATGGGTTTTCGTCGGCGCCGATGGGTCGCCGAGCGAATGAAGAAATTCGAGGCTGGCCGCGACAGCGGCTGGCCCGAAAAGATCGACGGCATAGGCATCACAGACCAGTTCCTCGACCCATTCGTGCAGGACTTCCTCAGCACGCCATTGATCGGCGAACGTACTTTCGGCCCCCTGACCGTCTTCCCCCTTAAGTGCAGCAGCGAATTGCTCGGCGATCTGCGCCTCGATCTCTTCGAGCTCAGGAATGTTCCCCGCCAATAGATAGTGATGGGCCAGCTCATGTCCCAAGGTGATGGGAAGCCAGCGAGCTTGTGTTCCCTCGTGCTCGGGTACCGCAATGGACAAAATGTTCGAGGGAGAGCCGTACAGAAACATGGTGTTCCATGAACTGCGATTTCGTGTGGTGAAGTTACCGGGCTTGCCCACGGTAATGACCGTGTCGGCCGCGGGTAGCTCCCACTGACGGCATGCTTCCTGCACGAAGAAAGGCAGCGATTGCGGTACCCGGCTGCGATCTCGGGAGAACAGGTCATCGAATGTGCGGTGCAGGCCGACGAACTGTGTCATCAACAGCCGCAGCTGGCGGGCCAAATCGGCGGGCTCGATATCGTCGGCCGCCAGGTCTTCGTTTACCCGGGCCCGGACCTGATCCACGTACTCGTTGAAAAGCTCGAAAACCCGGCGATGACCGGTGGAGCGGCGCGGGGCATCGATCTGTGCCCGTTCGATCTTCTCTGAGAACCAGGCAATCCGACTTATAAATATCTCGGCAAGGACTTGCACTCGAACTGAGTCGTCCAAGAACATACCCCCAAGCTGAGACAACTACTCAAAAAATTCTGCGGATTCTCCCGAGCTAGTTAACCTGGCATTCATCGTATCGGATAGATCCCGCAAAACATCCCGTGCCCAAGAAATATGGTCGGCATCAGATCTGTTACCGGAGGCGACCTTGTCTAGCACCTGGCTCAAGCTGCGGAATATCTCGATGACTTGAGTTTTCTGATCCAGATCTTTGATATCTTCCAGCGACCTCAGATGCGGTCCGTCCAGGATTGTTGCGCCGGCCAATGCGTGTGCCGAGCGCATGTACCCGCCGTCTGCTGTGCGCGGGCGTGGCCGTGAACCGGTCAGCAGGTCAGCTTCTTGACCGAATCCTTTCGCCAGTCCGGTCAGAACTGCGGTCTCGCGGGGCTGCAGATCCGAACCACGCAACGCCCGCCCTAAAGCGATAACAGCATCCGAGGCGACAAGACCGGCGGAAGCAGCGCGCATCTGGTTGTCCAGCGTGTCATCGACTGTGCTGCTGCCCATCATGGCAACTCCTTTGGTGGAACATCCTTCGGTAAATATGGTGCGGGTTACCCCCGGCGCTGCTACCCGCCCAAAGGCGAGGGTGCCAGGAGCCACCGACATATAGACGCTCAGCGGGGCCGCATCATGATCGGCCTCGCGCCGGCTCGTCTCGTTGCCTGTCGTTATCAAACTTGCCCTCACAACCCACCCCCTTGTGCTGTGGAGAACCCATGGTAGCTCGATAGTGCCAGCCGCGCCCCAGGTATCCGGTGCTTGCCCTTGCATGGTGAGACGAGGCCCATGGTGTTGTCCATTGTTCGGTCAGTTGTGCATAGTCTACTGTGCATAGTCAAGAAAGAGTTGTGACACTCCGGCCAGTGGTGACAGTGGTCCTCGTGACATCAATAAGACGAGATAGAGGGCACGATGTCGACACGCAAGGACCGTGCATTGCGTGTCGTTCACGACACGCAAGCTGTCCAGTCAACTGTGCATCTTGGCCAGGTGTTGCGTGCGCATCGAGAGCGGGCGAAGCTCACCCAGGAGCAGGCTGCTGTGCGGGCCGGTATTACCCGCGGAGCCCTTGCCGCGCTGGAGAAAAAACAATTCCCGGATCCTCACTTGAGCACGTTGCTGGCCCTGATGCTCACCTATCGGCTGGGCTCGCTGGAGGCATTGCTGGGGCCCTCTCATTCCGAAGTGCTCGCCGCCACGTGGCATGCCCAGGGCTGGCAAGGCGGCAAGCCTTCAGCACCTGAGGCCCGCGAGCCCGGACCGTGGGGGCAGGGAAGTTGACGTCCTTGCGATGGCCAGTCATGGACTGCACTGATCCTGACCGACAAACAACTGCACCTCTGCTCTAGCCGAGCCGCCGACAGGGGCGCGTGCGGGCGGCACATAGGCGGCCCGCCGCACCCAGCCGCGGCGTCTTCGATAGCGCAAACCGATACCGAACACGCTGCGATGATCCGGTGCCTGGATCTGGCTCCCCAGTGGTTTGCCGCCGCCATCGTCGCGGGCTGTTCTCGGGCATTGCCATGTTGCAGCTGCGGAAACACGCGTCCAATTCTTCCCGGATGCGCAGTGCTTCAGTGTGTTTGGCTCTTGCGTTAGTTGCCCGCGATGTCATTGACCCACTGGGCTCGTTGCTCACGGGTGGATATCCAGTGGGCGGCGATCTTTTCGCCCACGGCCCGTTGCAGGTTGCGCAGATCGGTGTGGGAGCGCGCCTGGCGGGCGTCGTTGGCCTCGTGATGGATTCGATACCGCTCACGTTCGGTGGGGGTGGCGTGTGAATAGCAGTGGGCGCCAAACATTCCTGCACCGAGGTAGATTGCCGAGTTGGTGCAGTCCTGACCGGTTGTCTTGACCATGCCCGAGCATTTAGGGCGTGCAGCGGCGATGGTCTGGGTGCGGTCGGGCCTGGGCAGTTGGTATAGGTGCCGCTCCAGCCGATCACAGAGCGCAGGCATGGGCATCACCTTCGTTGCGCCCTGGCGCACCGCGGCATTGTGGCGGGCGAAGATGGCTTTGGGGCGCGAGAGGTTGTTGCCCCACCGCTCGTCGAGCTCGGCGCCCTGATGCACGATGCTGGCCGCCTGATAGGCCTCCTGTGTGCCGCGGTGTGCGGCCAGAATGTCATTGGCCAAGTCGGCGAAGTTGAGGTCGGCCTCATCAGGCAGGGTGTGCAGCACCAGAAGGCATTCGAGCATCTTCATGCGCAGTTCGTCGATGACGTCCAGAGCAAGTGAGGACACGCTCTCCTGGGGGCCGAAGTCGGGGTCAAAGTCAGAATCAGTTTCGAACACGATGCAGCAATGTACTACTAGTGGGGCAGACTTTTGGTACGCCCGCCTCATTACTGAGGTGCGTGCCCACCCGACCGAGCCAGAACGACCCCGCGCGTGTAGTTCGGTGGGAGCAGATCCGTTCCGATGTCGGCCGTAGGATTCGTGCGTCCAGATTGCGGCAAGGGCTGACCCAAGAAGAGCTCGCACTGCGCTCGGGTGTGACGCGCAACGTCTTGATTGACGTTGAACACGGCCGCAGGGGCCTGCTTTATGAGCGCTTGTTCGACATCGCCGAAGCATTACAGGTCGGCGTGGGCGTCCTTGTTGAGGATGTTGAGCACTAGGAAGGCCGCGGGCATGGTTGTGCTGGTGCAGCGCCCAGTCTACAGGGCCAAGGGCCGTGCACAAGATGTAATATCAAGTGCACCAACGTGTTCTGCTGGTGCCTGCTGAGATCTGCTGACGTCGCGCGTGGCGATATTGATGTCCGGATGGGTCCGTGCCCGGGCATGGCGCACCGCGGCTAGACGATGCGAAAACAGGCCGGGGCGCATCGCCGGGGGCAGACCCTGCGCATTGGTCACCGCTGGCCTGCGGATCGGGTTGGCAGGCACGTGCGGCACGATAGTGCGATGGCCACTGTTTGGGTATCGACCACCACAGCTGAGGTTGACGCTGATGCAGATCGTCCCGGCGATCACTGGCAGGGGGTAGGGGTTATCGACACCTCTGCGCAGAGCGACTTTTACACGCACATTCAGCAATACATTGGCGTGCGCAAGACGGCTAAGGGCAAGCCCGAGTTCTATCTCAGCGGCGACCCCGACAGTGCGTGGGTGCAGCAGGTCAAGGACAGTGCCGGCGCGCCGCCGCCGTTTTGGATCCTCATCAACCCGTACGGCTCCGGCCAAATCCATTACAGCACAGGAAGTATCAAGTATCTGCTTGGCGCCGACAAGGCAACCATTGTGCACGCGCTGACTCGGCGCGCACCTGAGCCGCATCCGGGTCTGCTTGTCAGACCTGCGATGCTTGCTGTGAAACTCAAACGACGCGCCGGGGACTTGTTTGTCCCCTGCCGCACACGCTGAACGAATAGTTGCGGTGCGCGGTGCCAACACCATTGCGCGTCGGTCCACTGCTGCAACGCTTGCCCGGAAACGCGCTATGGGAATCGGAGCTCGTTGCCTCTGTTCAACTCGACCGCGATCCCCCCGCAGGTCTTCGGGGCCGCGGGCGCCCCACATGTTTCTTAACGCCTGGATCATCAACGCCTCTGGTACGAGCACCATGGCGAGGTTCGTTGAATCTGGGGCAGCGTCCCCGTGCGGTTGGGTGAGCCCTATGTGGTCATGTAGGTGGCGAGTTGTTTTACGCGGGCTGCGATGTCGTCGCGGATCAGGCGCATGCGTTCGATGCCGTCGATGCCGCGTTCTGAGGGTTCGTCGGTGTCCCAGTACTCGATCTGGAGGCCGTCGACGGCGTCGATTTTGGCTTCCCGACCCAGGACCACCACCCGATCGACGGCGCGAAGCAGGGCCGGGTCGATCGGTTTGGGGTGCTCGCCGCTCATGTCCGCTCCTACTTCTCGGAGGGTCTGTGCGGAGAGTTGATTGATGGCCTGTCCGGGATCGGTGCCTGCCGAGTAGGCGTCGATCAGGTCGCCGGCCTCTTTGCGCATGAGTCCTGCGGCCATTTGGGATTTGCCGCCGTTGCGGACGCACACGAACAGCACCGAGGGCTTGCCGGCTGTCATGGTTGATCGGCTCCTTGAGAGTTAGGTACGTGGAATCTATTGCGCACCAACGATATGCAGAGTCATTGCTTGGTTTATCGGGTGACCGGGACGCTGAGTTCAGCGAGCAGGGCGCGGACACGTGCTTCGATGTCGTCGCGGATCGGACGAGTCGCCTCGGCAGATTGTCCGGCGGGGTCGGGCAGGTTCCAGTTCTCGTAGCGTTTCCCGGGGAACACTGGGCAGGCGTCTCCGCAGCCCATGGTGATGACGACGTCGGCGGCCTGCACGATCTCATCGGTCCAGGGTTTGGGGTACTCGCCGGTGATATCGATACCGACTTCGGCCATGACCTCGATGGCGGCAGGATTGATTTCCCGGCCCGGCTCGCTGCCACCTGACCAGGCCACCGCTTGATCGCCGGCCAGGTGGTTGAAGAATCCCAGGGCCATTTGAGAGCGTCCGGCGTTGTGGGTGCACAGGAACAGCACGGTGGGTTTGCCGTCGCTGACCTTGCCCTCGACCCGTGCGAGGGCGTGTAGGCGTTGGCGGGCGAAGCGTTCGGCCAGCAGCGGCAGGAAGTTGGGAACGGTGGCCCGGCTTGCGTATTGCTCGTAGGAGGAGTGCAGGAACCGTTCGATCGTTTCGGTGCCGAAGGTGCCGTCGAACTCAGTCTGCAGCCGGGTGGCCGCGGTCAGCAGGGCATGGCGCTGATCGATCGACAAATCAGTGCGCAGATTATGTGTCACAGGGCTTTCAGTCATGTCCTACTCCGTCACGCTGGTGGTGGAAGGGGTGGGTGAAACTTGCTGCGGGGCTGGGGGGAATCGGTGGCGCAGCGCCAGTGACACGTAGACCAGGGCCACCAGAACGGGTACTTCGATCAGGGGTCCCACTACGCCGGCGAGGGCTTGGCCGGAGGTGGCGCCGTAGGTGGCGATGGCTACGGCGATGGCCAGCTCGAAGTTGTTTCCGGCGGCGGTGAACGCCAGTGTCGTGGTGCGGGCATAGCCCAGGCCCATGGCGGCGCCGAGCAGGTAGCCGCCGCCCCACATGATCGCGAAGTACGCCAGCAGCGGCAGCGCGATGCGGGCGACATCCCAGGGTTTGGAGGTGATCTGATCGCCTTGCAGGGCAAAGAGAATCACGATGGTGAACAGCAACCCGTAGAGCGCCCACGGCCCGATCACCGGCAGGAACTTCGACTCATACCAGTGGCGGCCCTTGGTGTGTTCCCCGATGCGCCGCGAAAGGTATCCGGCCAGCAGCGGGATGCCCAGGAAGATGAGCACCGATTTGGCGATCTGCCACGGGGAGGTACTGATCTCGGTTTGGGGCAGGTGCAGCCAGCCGGGCAGTACCGAGAGGTAGAACCAGCCCAGGACCGCGAACATCACGACCTGGAACACCGAGTTAAGTGCGACGAGAACGGCGGCGGCTTCCCGGTCCCCGCATGCCAGGTCATTCCAGATGATGACCATCGCGATGCAGCGGGCCAGGCCGACGATGATCAGGCCGGTGCGGTACTCGGGCAGATCAGGCAGCAGCAGCCACGCCAACGCGAACATCAATGCCGGACCCAGCACCCAATTCAAGACGAGGGAACCGAGCAGTAGCTTGCGGTCTCCGGTGACGGTGTCCAGGCGGTCATAGCGGACCTTGGCCAGCACCGGATACATCATGATCAGCAGCCCGATCGCGATCGGCAGCGAAATCCCGTCGACCTGAACCTTTTCCAAGGCGGTGTTCAGGCCAGAGACGCCCCGGCCCAGCAGCAGCCCGACGGCCATCGCGATACCGATCCACACCGGCAAGAACCGGTCGAGCGTGGAGAGTTTCCCGGCCGCAGCCGGGGCGGTCGGGGTGCTTGCCTGGCTCATCGAGTCGCGCAGCACGAGGCCGTGGCCTCGGCAGGTTGGGCGCCGTGAGCCGAATCATCGGTGTCGTCTGGCTCGGCGTGATCGCAGGCGCAGGCCTCACCTTGCCCCAGCAGTTCCGGGGTGGTCCCGAAGGTCTCCGAGTCGGCTAGAACCGTGTAGATCTCCCACTTCTCGGCATCGGGTGCGGTGACCCACACCTTGTCCTGGGTGGCGAAACAGCACGTGGTGCCGATCTCCTCTTCGGTGAACATCCCGGCGTCGGTCAGGCGAGCGATCTCGGAATGCACCTGCTCGCTGGAGTCCACCTGTACGCCGAGGTGGTTGATGGTGCCGCCGTGGCCGGGGTTCTCCAGCAGCACCAACTTCAGCGGCGGCTCATTGATCGCGAAGTTCGCATAGCCCGGTTTGCGTTTGGCTGGCTCGGCACTAAAGAGCTTGGAATAGAACTGGATTGCCTCATCAAGGTCATCGACATTGAGGGCAAGCTGTACACGGGACATTGCGCCACCTCCACAACTAATGAGATATTCATCGAACTAGTCGCAAGTATGCCACCTCTTTGACATATGTCAATGCACCGGGGAGAATCTCTGTATGCCCAAAGCGCTGCCCGTGGTGGACACCACTAGCCCGGTGTGTTGTGCGCCGGTGGCCGCTGGCCCCATGTCCGATGTCCAGGCGTTGGAGGTGGCGCTGCGGCTCAAAGCCCTGGCCGACCCGGTGCGGGTCAAGATCATGTCCCAGCTGTTCAGTGCCCCGGACGGTGAGATGATTAGCGGTGACCTGGCCGAGCGACTTGAGTTGAGCGAGTCGACCGTGAGCCATCACATGAATCAGTTGCGCAAGGCAGGGTTGGTGGAGTCAGATCGGCGCGGCATGAATGTTTTTCACCGACCCGTGCCTGATGCGCTGACGGCATTGTGTGCCGTGCTCGATCCGGCCTGCTGCCGATAATCTGGACTGGCGCACGCAGCCAGGATGCGATAAAGAGCATCGCTGGCGCATTTGTTCGGCAGTGAAAGTACCTGCGGTGCAATCGGCGAGCAGGGGCTGGCCGCGGCCATCAAATGCATGGGTCCGTGTTGAGAACCTACCGGGAGGACACCGGGGCGCCGCGGCGGGTGAAGTCGGCTTGTCACCGCCATGAACGCTGTGGCCCGATTCCACTGCTGGCGGAGCTGCTCTAATGCTGACCGTGTGAGAGGCGGGCGATTTCGCCGTGGGCCGCGGCCAGCGCGTCCTCGCGTGCTTTGAGTTCTGCCTTGAGCTTGACGAGTTGGGTTTGTTGGGTGGTGAGCTGGCGGCGTAGCGCGGCCACGATGCTGTTCTGCGCAACAGGCGGTGCGGGTGGGGGTGCGGTGATGTGCAGTGGTGTGTGGGCGCGGATCCGTTCGAGCAGGTCGGGGTGTGCGTAGATGGTTTTGCGGGTGACCTGCGCGGTGCGGGCGACGGCGTTGACGTTTACCGGCTCGCCGCGTTTACGTAAGTGGCGGATAGCGGTGTCGATGCGGCGTCGGGCGTCTTGTGAGCGTTGTTGGGCGTGGCGGCGCAGCCCGTCGGTGCCGCGGCTGTGGTCAGTCATCGCTGTGCCGGTGTCCGCTGGTGTGGTTGATGGCGGATTCGTGGGCGCCGCGGGTGAGGATGGGTAGTTGGGGTCGGCGCCCCGCAGTGGCCGGGCCTGCGATCGCGGTATCGCCAGATCTACTGTCTGCTAGGGCATCTGCTTGGCCGGATAGGCGGGCGATGATGGCCTGTAGTGAGTTGATTTCACGCAGCCGTTCGCTGACCCAGACGTTCTCGTCGGTCAGCTCGCGGCCGGTGCGGTCGGCGAACTGTTGGCGGCGGCCGGCCAGTAGGTGTTCGGTGGCGGTGAGTTGATCGCGCAGATCATCGAGATGGGTGGCGTCGGTGGCGAAGTGTCCGCACGACAGGCAGGCGTTGCCTTTGTCGCAGGATTTCAGCGGCGGCAGCAGGCACACCCCGTTGGGCAGTACCCGGTCGGTGCGCTTGCCGAGTTGGGTCATCTCGTAGATGTCGGCGGGGCTGATCGCGATATCGGCGCCCATCGCGCCGATCTTCTTGTGTTTCAAGAATTCTGCTTCGGAGGTGGCTGCCAAGGTAGCGG
Organism: Mycobacterium sp. D16Q16; assembly: GCF_002013745.1. Classification (NCBI taxonomy): domain Bacteria; kingdom Bacillati; phylum Actinomycetota; class Actinomycetes; order Mycobacteriales; family Mycobacteriaceae; genus Mycobacterium; species Mycobacterium sp. D16Q16. The sequence continues at coordinate 36,194 of NZ_MAEY01000022.1, read as the reverse complement.
CGTAGCGGGCGGTCATCTCCGGGCTTTTGTGGCCCAGGTAGCGCTGCACGACATGGAACGGGACACCGTCGTTGAGTAGCTCGGTGGCACGCGTGTGCCGCAGCCGGTGGGTTTGGGAGAACCGCAGCGGGTGACCCTGGGCATCGGCGAGTCGGTGCACGGCGTCGAGTTTTTTCAGCGCGTTCAGATATGAGGTGTAGGGGCGGGCGCGTTGGCCTTGGTGTTGGTGCACCATTCCCACGAACAGGTACTTGGGGGCCATGCCTGGGTGGCGGCGCGCCAGCCAGCGTTGCTGCTCACGGATGACATCAACGATCTGCTGCTCGATGAGGATGGTGGGGTCCACGCCGTCGACCTTGGTCTGCTGATAGCGCAGCCGCGCCACGAAGATCCCGGCATCGAGGCCGGCCGATGCGCTGGTGCCTGGAATGGCTTGCAGCGGTTCGTGATCGAGCATGAGGATCTCTGAGGCTCGCCGCCCGGTCATGGCCTGCAGCAGCCAGGCCCGGGCGGCTTGCGGATCGCCTAGGCCGGCCATCACCGAGATCTGCCCGTCGGGGTGGGTGAGTACCACCCGCTGCTCGGTGTCGGCGGAGAGCACTGGCAGGTAGGCCAGCATGCGTTGCAGATCGGCGGTGCTGTACCAGGTCAGTTCGCGGGCCCGGCGGGTTTTGCGGGGCAGGTAAGCCGGCGCCCACAGCCGGGTATGGCTGATCCCGATGTCTTTCCAGCGGCTGTTGCCGGTGGCGGCGGCGGCCTCGGTGCCGTGATCGTGCATGAAGGTGTAGAACGCTTGCACCTGGTATTGGATCTCGGCGACCAGATAGTCACTGAGGGTGCCCGATTTGGTGGTGGCCTCGGGGCTGCGCAGGTAGGCCAGAAAGTCCAGGAACACCGCCCGCAGCCGTTCGGGGTCGGTGGTAATCAGCGGATCATCGAGGTGGTTGTTGTCTAGGGCGAACCGGCCCAGGTGCCGGCCCAGGGTTTGGCTGCGGGTGACCGCGGTGGTCCAGGTGAACAGTTGATGGGTGATGGCGGTGCGCATCCAGAACCGCAGCCCTTCGCGCAGCCAGGGCGGTGCGATACCGGCGAGTTTGAGGACGCGTTCGTGATGGGGTTCATGTTCGCGTTGCGGGATCCGGGGGTCGATCCGCAGGTCCCAGGTATCAAAGCTCCACCACGGGGCGGCGGCGGTGCGTACGGCCAGCAGTGTATGGAGATGCTCGACGGTCCATTGCAGGTTGCGGCGGTAGGAGGGGGTGGGCAGGCGATGGCGGCGCTGCTCGAAGAGCACCGTCGCGTGCCGCACAATGTCGGGGACAGTGAAGTCGAGCAGGCTTACCGGCGCCGTGCCGTGGCGGCGCCGGTACTCGGCGGCGGCGCCGGGCAGGGCCGCAGTGAACCAGGCGATCTTGGCCGGGTCGATCCGGCGCAGCCCTTCGCGCCAGCACATGTACACCCACCAGGCCAGCTCGTTGGCGAAGCGCGGCGGCCCGGGCGGGGTGAAGTCATAACCGTCGCATCCGGGTGTGGGTGTGCTGTAGTAGCGGTTCTGCACGAACACCTCGGTGAACGGGGCCGCATCGATTCGGTACACCGGCTCTTGCCACGGTGCAGGCACTTTCGCCCACTGCTGCTCCCATGCCGAACCCGGCCCCTGCTGGTGGCCGGGGGTGTCGGCGGGCGGGTCAATGGTGCTCATCGTGCAGGCCTTTCCAGCCGGCGGCATAGTTCGTCCACTGTGCCGTGGTGCGCATCGCAATGTCTTCGGTCACCCACCCGTAGGTGGACAGGGTGGTTTGGATGTCCAGGTGTCCGAGCCGGCGCATCACCACATGGGCAGGCACACCGGAGGCCAGCAGCGCGCTGGCGTGGGTGTGGCGCAGCCAGTGCGGCGTCCAGCCCTCCGGGAGAAGGTCTTTGGCGGCCCTGTTGATCGAGCGGACTTTGGCGTACACGGTTTCGGGGCGCAGCGGCGCGTACGGGGTGCCGGCGGCGCGGTTGACGAACACGAAATGGGTGTCCAGGTTCGGCACGGCCATGTCTGCGCCGGCATCGACGAGCTGCCACACATACGCCGAATACAACGCTTCGAGGTCATCGCCGACGTAGATGCGCCGCGGCTGGCCCTTGACCCGCACACCGTGCGGATGATCTTGGCGGGCCGCCACATCGATCCACGGGGTGCCCCCGGCGCCGATGTGAAAGTCCTGGTGCCGCAACGATAACGCCTCACCCAGGCGCATCCCGGTCTCGGCCAGGGTGGCGAACAGCAGCCGGTCCCGTAGCCCGGCGGCCGTACCCGACCACAGCCCATCGCTGTCTTGGGTGGCGCACGCATCCAGGATCGTCTGCACCTGCGCGGGCAACAACAGGGGTGTGCGGGCGGCGTTTTGGCCGCGCACCCGGTAGATCGGCCGGTCCCGGGCCCGGCGGCGCCCCACCCCGGCCAGCATCGGGACATAACGAGAGCGGCCCCGTTTACCCAGGGAGCCGTAGAGCTTCTGGTACGGCACATCAAGGTTGTGGGCGTGCGCGTGATAGCGGTAGAACGCCAGCACCGCGGCGGCCCGCTGTTGCACGGTGGCCGCGGCCAGCCAGCTGCCCTCGGGCCCGACCCGGGTGGTCCCGGGCAGGTCCCCGGTGCGCAGATACGTCAGGAACCCGCCGAACAGCGACGTCGAGATCTGTGTCCACCCGGTTTCGGTGTGCTCCAGCAGCGTCCACCAGGCCGCCAGGCCCGCAGCATAGGCGCGGACCGTGTGCGGGGAGGCTTGATCATCGCGCAGGAACCCGATGTACTCGGCTACCGGCGCGATCGGCAGGTGATCGGCACCCACCACCGTGTACCAGCGCGAACCATCGGTTGCATCAAGCACCCGCTGCACACGCGCCACCGCCAGCCCCGCCGCTTACGCCCGCCGGCGCCGGTAGGCGGCGAAATCGGCAACACCACCGGAACCGCTGGCAGTCGGCCGTGTCGGCGGTTTCGAGGCTGGCACGGCCATGCGCTGGCCGACCAGGAATTCCTGCAGCATGTCCAGTGGCCACATCACCCGGTGCGCGGTCAGTGCTTCCGGGGAGCTGACCCCGAACGCGAACTCTATCCACTTGCTCATCAAGCGAGGCCGCTCGGGTTTGCGGTCGTCCCAGCCCGGCTCTGTTCGCCCCCAAGTGAACCCGGTATCGGCGTTGATCCGGGTGTACAGCTGCGTGCGCAGCATGTCGTAGCGCTCGGTATCGAGGGCACCGGAATCGTGGAAATGCCGAAGCAACGCACCCACCGAAATGCCCCACTTCTGCTTGACAGGAAGCAAATTCAGCAGAGACGGGGCGTTCTTGACTGCCTGCGATACCGCGCTGAACGGTGCCAGAAACTCCGAAGCGAACCGCGACGCCTGATCTTCGTGATCATCGGTCAACTCCGCGACATTGGTGTGCAGAATCAAATGCCCCAGCTCGTGCGCCAATGTCCAGCGGGTCCGTTCCCACGAATCGAGTTCCCGCAGCACGATCAGCGGCCGCTCCCGGAACTCGCCCACCCACGTCGAGCAGCCCAAATGTTTCTCCAGCCGGCCGCGTGAATTGTCCTCCGGTGCGCTGCCGCCGAACCGCTCATAGCGCATCACCACCGGGATACCGCCGCGCTCAAGCAGATGCGTCAGATCACCGATCGGGGCGTCACGGTCAGCACCCAGGCACTGGCGCGCATGCAGGGCCGCAGCGACAGGGTCAGGATCAGGGGCCGAGCTGATCTGAACGGGCGGCAGCTTATGGCGCCCGTTCATCTCCAGAAGAAAGTCGCCAGAAAGCGCAATGAACTGCGCCATCCGGTTCTTCTCGGTCTCCGTCGTTGACTTGGGAGCACGAAACAACAACTGATCTGGCTCCACCCGGCACACCGGCACGGAAGTGAAAAACAATGCAGGAACCCGTAACACATCCATCAAGGCAGCCAGCTCGTCCTCGGAGACCTGGGTGGTCTCCGCCCGTTCAAGCCGCGACAAACGCGCACCAGACCAGCCCACCGCCTCCATCACGTACTTTGCTGTCAGTCGTCTCATCAAGCGGGCCTGACGGACCCGCAAACCGAAAATTTCCACCATCTTCGTCATAGCGATCCCGATTCAACACTAAGTGCCGTGACGCTAACCGACGGGTGTGACAAACCCGTCACGCTGGTGCAGGACCAGTACCCTCTTCGCCGTCCTTGCCGAAGTCCTCGAAATCGGAATTGGACGTATCTTCTTGCCGGGTAACCAACTTCGGCAGCGCAGTGGAGGCCACGATAACCGTGTTCGTGCTGTCGTCGATTCCGATCACCGCCGCCAAAAACACCTCGAGAACGTGCAGACTGTCCGGACTCAACGTCCACAAAACGAACCAGTCGTAGCCGGTGGGCTTGCGTTCGAGCTGGTCGAACTCGCCACCAAAGGTGTATTGCCCATTGATGACTTCCGGTTCGGGCACGCCGCCTTCTCCGGCCTTGGCCGCATCTTTCTCGGCCTCTCTCTGCGCCTCGGCCTCGTGGGCCTTCAGCGCCGCCTCTCTCTGCGCCTTGGAGGGGTACACGACCAGCCGATCGTGCTCGGCTACCACCTTCGACGGCGCCTTGCGGACCCGTATCCCTTCCCCGCCGCGGCCGTCCTCCAAAATCGCCGACATGCCCTGCCCGCAGCGCGTCGTCAATGACCCCTTCGGCGGTTTCTCCCCCTCGGGAAGACCCACACCGGCCTCGCGGTCCGTGCGTGCTTTGATCAATAAGCCACGCACCGAAGTGCAATGCAGTTGCCCATGCATCTCTGATGGATCCGAAAAGACCGACTCCCACAACGCAGCCGTCTTCAACACCGCGTCGGCCACGTCCTTGCGCACCTGCGAAAGCGCCGCGTGATGCTGCCGAACCAAGGTGTCGCACTCCACCTGCACTTCTAGGTTCATACCCGAAGGATTCCATAGATGAACCTACTTCGCAATAGGTACACACCGGTTTCTCTTCAGTGCAATTATCACGGCGCATCATCTTAGTATACATGTATAGATCACAAAATTCTATTGTGCCAGAGCAGAATTCAGGAAATCTACATCAGTAAGTTACTGATAAACTTTCCAATGTGTTTGTCATATCAGAAGATTTGGAAACATCCGGAGGCTGACCGAGATCGCGGTGGTCTGCAAGGGCGAGGATGGGATTGCGCGGGTGATACCCGCATGGAATGTTGACGGCAGGCCTTGTTCCGGTGCGGCGCAGCTCGAGGCGTTGATCGCACGGAGTGCGACATGACGCAGGCTCTGCTGCTACTAGCTGCCGCATTTCTCCTTGTGCCGCAGAGGCACTCGAGGGTGGGGCGGGGTGGAGCATCTCCTCGGCGATGGAATGGAAAACTGGTGGCGGCCCCACTGGGTGGTCTGATGCTGGTGGCCGTGTGGTTGTTGCCGTTGTCGGTGGTGATGGCGGTGGGTATTGCGGGCGGCACGCTGTGTGTGCGGTGGCGCCGTCGTCGACGGTTGAGAGTCCAATCGGAGGAACTGATCGTCTTGGAGTCTTGTCTCGAGGTGATTGTCGGTGAGCTGAGGGTGGGCGCGCATCCTGTGCGCGCGTTCGAGGTCACCGCAACAGAGCTTGGCGGAACGACCGGGGAGGTGTTCGCCGCCATCGCCTCCCGCGCGCGCCTGGGGGTGACGCTCGATCCGGCCGTGCCCAGGTCGGGTCCATTGGCAACGCAGTGGGGGCGGATCAGCCGTGGCTGGATGCTGGCACAGCGTCACGGCCTCGCCGTCGCGGACCTGCTTGATGTGTGTAGAACAGATCTGCAAGAGCGACAACGATTTACGGCACGGGTGAATGCCGGCCTCGCGGGGCCGCGTGCGACGGCAGCGGTACTTACCGGATTGCCGGTAGCAGGAATCGGGCTCGGGCAGATGATCGGAGCCAAGCCGCTGAGCGTGCTCTGTGCGGGCGGAATGGGTGGCGTGCTACTCGTTGTCGGGGTGGCGCTGGCATCTGTCGGTCTGCTGTGGTCCGACGCAATCACTGCGAAGGCATTGCGGTGATTACGGCTCTGCTGCTGCTGGCCTCGGCAATCTTGAGCCTGCCGGGGGCGCTGCGGGCCCGTACAAGGCTGTCGTGTGGTGATGCACTTGTCGCGGCGGATCGTGACACCACCGAAAAGGGTTTGTTAGGAATGGCGTTCAGCCTTGACATGCTGAGCGTGTGCCTTCGATCGGGGATGCCAGTGGCGACTGCGGCGTTGGTGGTGTCCTCCTGCGCGCCATCAGAATTAGGCCGTGTCCTCAACCGTGCGGGGGAGATGCTCGCCCTGGGTGCATCGCCGTCGGCGGCGTGGGCTGACGCGGGATCTGCGAATGATCTGGGATACGAACAGCGGCAGGCGCTGGCCAGATTGGCACGGCGATCGGCCGACTCCGGTGCGGTGATGGCGGCGGGCATTGCGTCGCTGGCCGTTCAGTGTCGTAGGGATGCGGTCGACTCGGCCGTGGCTACCGCCGAACGCGCCGGCGTGCTCATCGGTGCGCCGCTGGGCTTGTGTTTTCTGCCGTCATTCGTCTGCCTGGGCATCGTGCCTGTCGTCATGGGTTTGGCGAGGGATGTGTTCAGCAGCGGTGTGCTGTGATCCGCGGAAGGGCCGCGGGATCAAGAGGGAGGGAATCCATTGATACACAACATATTGACGAAGTTACGTCTGCGGATGATGGTGGTCGTCGAGTCCGAGGATGGCATGTCCACCGTGGAGTATGCGATCGGCACAATCGCGGCAGCGGCCTTCGGGGCGATTCTCTACACGGTGGTCACCGGGGATTCGATCGTCAGTGCTCTCACCAACATCATCGCGCGCGCACTCAACACCAGCGTCTAGGCGACGACACCGGAGCCGCCACCGTCGAGTCCGCCTTCGGCATAGCGGCGTTGGTAGCGGTACTCGTGCTCTGTTCCGCGGGAATCCATGCGGTATCGATGCAGGTGCGCTGTGTGGACGCCGCGCGGGAGGCGGCGCGATTGGTGGCACGCGGAGATGACGCCGATGCGAGAACGGTCGCACACCGGATTGCTCCGCGCGGTGCGGTGCTCGAGGTGCGGCGTGACGGCGACTATGCGGTGGCACGGGTCGCCGCGACGAGCCGATTGCTGCCTGCCATCACGATTGCCGCCGAGTCGGTTTCGGCGATGGAACCCGAGGGCTGACAACGGCTCGGCGACCATTGTCGCGGTGGCGATGATGGCGGTGCTGTTGGCGTTGACGGCTGGGGGCGCCGCGGTGGGCGAGGCCGTGGTGGCACGGCATCGGGCTCAGGCCGCCGCCGATCTGTCCGCGCTGGCCGGGGCGCAACGGGCGCTCTACGGTACCGCTCCCGCCTGTGCGGAGGCGACCGTGGTCGCCCGGAGGATGGGCGCCGCCGTCACCCGCTGCGTTGTCGATGATCTCGATATTGTTGTCAGCGTGGATATCCCGGTGGTGTTGGGCCGGTTCGGTGTGGGCCAGGCCCGGGCCGCGGCTCGCGCGGGACCGGTTACCGAAGGCGGGTGACGCAATGACGACTTTCGCGGCTCAGTTCACGTCACACCGGACCAACGGCGACCTCACGCGCCGTACAAATCAAGCAGCTTTAGCGTGACGCCATTGGTCCAGCCGAAGCCATCTTGCAGGGGGTACTCCCCGCCGCCTCCACCACCGGTATTACCGGCTGAGACCACGTACTTCTCGACCAGTTTGCCTTCGGTCGAATAGACGTGTTTCACAGTGGTGAGAAAACGGGTTCCGATTTCCTTCGCAAGTGCGGGCTCTCCGTATCGCCGCAAGCCATCGACCGCGATCCATTGAAGCGGCGCCCAGCCGTTGGGTGCGTCCCACTGTTGGCCGGTCGTCTCGGTTGTCGTTACGAGACCGCCGGGTTGTAGCAACGATTTGCGTGTTGCACTGGCCGTCATCGTGGCGCGTTCAGGCGACGCAACGCCTGCGAACAAGGGGTACAGGGCGGCCGCGGTGATCGCGTCACGTGGCTCGCGTAGCTGCCAGTCGTAATCGCCGTAGTAGCCGTGGTCATTCCACAAGTAACGGTTGATCGCTGTCGCGCGCTGCTGAGCGCGGGTGGAGAAGTCGGCGGTGCACGGGGCATCGCGTGTGATGGTGCAACCTTTCGCGATTGTCGTCTCGAGTTGGAACATCAGGCTGTTCAGGTCTACCGGCACGATTGCGGTAGTCCGGATGGTCTTGAGTGTCCGGCCGTCACCAAGCCAACGAGAGCTGTAGTCCCAGCCGCTTTCTGCGCCTGCCCGCAAGTCGCGCCAGACTTCGTGTGCGGGACGGCTAGGCGCTTCGTCCGCGGTCACGGTGTCCTCAAGATACGACTCGTCGCGCCTGGTGTCGCTCGCGTCCCAGTAGCGGTTCAGGACCGCGCCGTCGGGCATGGTGACCACATGGTGTGCCGCGGTGCCTGGCGGAGTTTCGTGCTCGCCTTGCATCCAGTACTCGTACTCCTTGCGCCGCGCTGGCAGATACTTTCGGTAGACGTCGTCGCCTTCGGCCTGCGCGGCGAGGGCGACCATGTTCGCGAAGAAGGGCGGTTGCGAGCGGCTCGCGTAATACGTGCGATTGCCGTTCGGCACATGGCCTACCGTGTTGATCAAGTGTGCGAAGTTGTCGAGCATGTCGTCGACGAGGTCCTCGCGCCCTGACACCTGCAAACCAAGCATCGTGGAATAGGTGTCCCAGTAGTAGCCTTCCTGGAACCGCCCGCCCGGCACCACATACGGTTTGGGTAGCGGGATCAACGAACTGTTCGGTGGCACAGAGACGCTGGTTTTTGTGAGCCTGGGCCATAGCCAGTCGATGTGCTCACGCAGCGTCTGGTTTGGTGGTGGTGTGACGCCCTCATCGGCAGGTGGTGTGAAGTGCTGTTCGGTGAAGGCCTTCAGGGAGAAGCCCGGTTCTGTTTTCTGTCGCTGGTATAGCTGAACGATTGTGGCCGGGTCGGTATCTAGAACGGAATCGACGAAGGTCTTCTGATCGGGGTATAGCTGTGAGCTCTGCACCGCGACGAAGAGGTCTCCGTAGAGTTGGTGTGGCGGCTGCGGCAGTAGGGCACTGGCGGTCGGCTGAGTGGACTGCGTAGCGGCCCGATTCTCGCTTTCTGTCAGCGAAACGCAGCCAGTAATGGTCAGGCAGGCGGTGGCTACGGTAATCGTCTTGCGAAGCCGCAGTGCAGATCTGGTTCTGGTCAAGGTGGCTGATTCGGCCTGCCATGGCTTCACCGTAGGTGTCTCCTCATTGTGTGTTCTGGGTTGGGCCGCAGATGTGGCCTTGGACAGGGCCGACCGCAAGAACTTAAGTAGCTGACCGTCGCGTGTCGAAGTGCTTCGATGAACCACTTTATACGTGGTCGCGGGGGCGGCTAGGCTGATGGTCGTGACGAGCTCTGGGGGAGTGACGATCTACCATGTCGCCGAGCGCGCAGGGGTGAGCATTTCGACGGTGTCACTGGCCATCAACCATCCGAACCGCGTCAGTGAGAGGACGAGGGAGCGGGTTGTCGAGGCAGCGGGCGAACTCGGCTACCGTCCCGGCTCTACCCCGTCGGAACGCGGAAAGGAACGCACCGGACGCATCGCGGTGATCGCGCCCTTTACGAGCTACGACTCCTTCCGGCTTCAGCTGGTGGGAGTGCTTGACGCACTCAGCCCGCATGACGTGGACGTGCTCGTCTGCGATGCGCCGTCGGCGGCCGAGGCTCCATCGCCACGCCTAGATACGTTGCCCATTCGCGGTGATGTCGACGGGGCCATCGTCATGGGGCTGCCGCTGTCGGCAGAGGGAGCCGACCGGCTGACTCGTTGGGGGCCGCCGGTGGTGCTCGTCGATGCACCCCATCCCAACTTCTCTCATGTCGGGTTCGATGACGAGCACGCGGGTTACCTTGCGGCGAGCCACCTCATAGACCGCGGGCACCGCCGCATCGTGTATCTGTGTGAACCGCAGCGCTCGAAAGCCTATGTGTCGTCAGTGATGTTGCGCGGCGACGGTATGCGTCGTGCATTCAATGAGGCGGGCGGCGCCGCCAATGGATACCAGCTCGACGAGATCGTGCTCGCGGCCAACGACATCACACTGGCAACGGAAGCCGCCACCAGCCTTCTTGCTGGTGGGCAACGCCCTTCTGCCATCGTGGCTCATCACGATGCACTCGCGGCCGGTGTTCTGGCCGGAGCCCGGGCGATGGGAGTAGTAGTGCCCGAGCAGCTGGCGGTCGTGGGGTTCGACGACGGAATCCTGGCCGAAAGCCTGGGCATGACAACGATCCGGCTGTCCTTCGAAGAAGCCGGGCGGATCGGCGCCGGACTTCTGCAATCCTTGATGAGCAACCCTGGGCAATCCCCCACCAGGACGGTGCTCATCCCACAGCTGGTGATCCGCTCCACAACCTGAACGCCACATTGCTGAGCGTGTGGCGACTGACGATGCGCGGGCATCCACGATCGTCGACATGGCCGATGTACTTGGTGTGCACGCTCTTACGCATCAGAACGCCGCAACCAGGACCAGTCCGCCGCTCATCGCCACGAATGAGGTGAACGTGGCGGCCTTGAAGCTGGCAGAGGATGTGATGTTCTCCTTGAACGCCATGGGGAGAAACAGGGTTGGATTCAATAGCGCGCCAAAGACCACGACCGCGGCCAGCCAGCCGGGTATACCCGGTACGGCCAGGCCCACCGCGATCAGGAGTACACCCATCATGATGTAGTCCAGGTGGGCCTGCAGAAACCTGCGCCCGTTCGTCACGCCGATGCGTCTGAGTAGTTGCGGGGCAAGGAAGTTCGCGGCCACCGTCCACCCCATCATCGCGCCGAACGCCAGCTCGGCCAGTCCTATGCGCACCACGAGGTTCATGCGCCCACCATGTTTCTGCGATACCACCGTCGGCCATGCCATCGTTGGTAATGCCATGCCGCGGTGGGCAGTACGCCACGGGGATGCAGCCAGAAGCGATGGGGAATCTCGGCCGTGGGTATCTGACGCCCCGGGTCGATATCGCCGAGAAGGATGCCCTGGCCCTGCTCGGGACGTCGTTCGGCGATGATGTGCCCGGCGCTATCGGTGATAAGGGTGGATCCCTCGAAATGGCCCCGGTATTCGAGAGGGAGCCAGGGCATGGCGCAGCGGAAGTCGCCAACGTGCGCGGCGTGAATCACTGGAGCTCCAACATATTTCGCGAAAGTTCCCGCTGCGGCCCGGGCCGTCTCGCGGTTGCGACGTTCCATCCCTTCAAAGGTCGCGCGTGGGTGCCACGGCGGTATTGACCACCAGCCGGAGCCTGTCATCACCAGGTCGACGCGTGAACGCATGCGTTGTGCCGTGCGGGTGCGCATCAACTCCCAACACACTGCCGCCCCGACCGCATACGTCCCCGCGCGGAACACCCCGTCGTCCTGACCGCCGATGTAGAAGGAGTTCTCCCACATGGTCGGCAGGTCCTTGTCGTGACGTCCGACCACCCCGGTTGCGTCTGCAGCGACGTAGGCATTGCGGACGTGCCCGTCCTCGTCTCGGCACAGGAACGAGCCGCCGACGAGCGCGTTGTAGCGACGAGCCAGCGAGCACAGCAGTTCGGTGGCGGCTCCCGAGAAGGGCAGAGTGGCATCTTTCAAGGACGGGTCGAAGGCGATCCCGCTGGTGAAGAACTCGGGCAACGCGATGATCCGCGCCCCGGATTGCCCGGCCATATCAGCGAGCGCGGAGCATCTGTCCAGGTTCGCGTCCACATCTCCCATGACTGCTTCGGTTTGGATCGCCGCCGCCAGCACCATAACCGAACGCTACTACAAAATTGAACGCTCCTACAAGAGTTTGTTGCGGATGAGGCCGCGTTCGATGATCTCGCGACCCAGCGCCAGGACGCGCTGCATTTCGGCGGGCTCAAGTCGCAGCCGGTCGGGCCGCAAATTGAGTGACAGCACACCGTTCCAGGCGCCCCATAGGAAGATCGACGTCCGGACCGGATCGGGGCAGTGCAGCTCACCCGCGGTGTCGGCACGGCGGAGCACGTCGGCGATGTCGCCGACCAGCGATTCGACCTTGTCGGCGATCCGGCGCTCGACCTCGTCGGCCATATCGCCGGGGGGGACGTCCAGGGTGCGCAGGGCGATCATGCGGAAGTACCCCGGGTTCTGCAGATGGAAATCGCAGTAGGCGTCGCTGGCGGCGCGCAGTTCCTCCATGGGTGTACGCCCATCGCCGAAGGCCGCGGCCATCGCTTGCTCGTTGACCAACAGGGCCCGCTCAACAAGTGCGAGGTAGAGACGTTCCTTGTTCTTGAAGTGGTGGTAGATCGAGCCGACCGCGAGATCGGCGGCATCGGCGATGGCATCCATCGTGACCGCGTGGAACCCGCGCTCCACGAAGAGTCCCTCGGCCGCATCGAGGATGGCCGCGGTCGTTACTGCGGTGCGACGGTCTTGACGTCGGGCCCTGGTCTCAGACACCCACCGAGGTTACGGGCGCACGAACTGATGGCGGTAGCGTTACCGAATGGTCGTCACCCTGCACCCCAAGTTGGGTCTCAAGGCCCGGTTGCCGTTTCTGTTCGTCCTGCTCTTCGTCAAGCCGCTGCTGATCTTGTTCCCGATCTTCGACGCGGGTCTTCGGCAGCTGAAATGGCTGGACCGGGGCGCCCAGCGGGGTCCCGACGCACCCGGCATCGCGCGGACGCGGATCGCGCTGGCCGACAGACCGACGGATCTGATGGTGCCGGCCGGGACGCAAGCCGGCGACTCCGATACCGCCATCCTCTATCTGCACGGCGGTGCGTTCATCGCGTGCGGCCCCGCCACTCACCGCAAGATCACCGGTCTGCTGGCGCGCCAGCTTCAGATCCCCGTCTACGTGCTCGACTACCGGCAGCTGCCGGAGGTCGGTGTGGGCTCCTCGGTGGCGGATGCAGTGCAGGCCTACCGCGAGCTACTCCAGCACTACACACGGGTGATCGTCGTCGGAGACTCGGCAGGCGGTTACCTGAGCGGCAAGGTCATCGAATATGCGCACACCCACGGGCTGTCGAAACCCGTTGCCTATGTCGGGTATTCACCGTTGCTTGATCTGGACCTGGCCGCCAATCCGTCCAGCACCAGCCGACACGACGCATACCTGCCCAAGGGTAAGCTGGCGAAGTTGGCACCCAAATTCGACAGGGGTCCAGTGGAATTCACTGGAGAACGTCGGGTGATATCGGTACCGGTCGAGGCATTCCCGCCAACGCTGCTCATCACCGCACAGGACGAGTTCCTGGAGCCTGACGCTCTGGAGCTCGCGGAGAAGCTTACTGGTGCGGGTGTGGTGGCCAAGGTGCACAGCTACTCGTGGCAGCTGCATGCCTTCCCGGCCATCGCCGTCTCGCGCGATACGGCCGAGGCCGTCGTTCTCTCCGCCGACTTCATCCGCGAGGCGCTTTCGGTGTCCGACCAGGAGCAGGCGACCGAGCAGACCGGGTAAATCCGGCGCGGGAAATATTCGGCACGCGTCTGCGTTGGATTGTGCCGGGCCAGCCGTGCTGGCCGCCGACCCGACGCGAGGAGCCTTCGGACCATGAGCCTGCTGTTCGAGCCGTACCGGCTGCGCGACATTACAATCCCCAACCGGATCTGGATGTCGCCCATGTGCCAGTACTCGGCGGACCCGACCGGTTCGTTGACCGGTGTGCCGAACGACTGGCACCGCACCCATCTGATCAGCCGCGCGGTCGGCGGCGCCGGGTTGGTGTTCACCGAGGCCACCGCCGTCAACGCGCAGGGCCGGCTCTCTCCGTATGACACCGGACTGTGGAACGTCACTCAGGAACGGGCCTGGGCGGCCATCGTGGAACGTGTCAAGGATTTTGGCGCCGTCCCCGCGGTGCAACTCGGACATGCCGGGCGCAAGGCGTCGACCGTCGCGCCGTGGGATGGGCACCGCTCACTGGACCCCTCGGACCCGTTGAGCTGGCAGACAATTGGCCCTACCGATGCGCCGTATGGCGACTTCGTGCCACCTTCGGCTGCCACCCCCGCCGATCTCACCACGATCATCGAGGATTATGTGGAGGCCGCGCGGCGTGCGTTGCGGGCGGGCTTCCAGGTGCTTGAGGTGCACGCTGCGCACGGCTACATCCAGCATCAGTTCCTTTCTCCGGCAAGCAATTTCCGCAGCGATGAATACGGTGGCTCATTCGCTGGCCGCGCCAAGCTCACCCTGGACACCGTCACGGCGGTACGCACTGTCTGGCCCGCGCACCTGCCGCTGTTCGTCAGGGTGTCGGCGACTGACTGGGTGTCCGAGGAGCCCGGGCTGGAGGCCGGCAGCTGGACACCCGACCAGACGGTCGAGCTGGCCAGGCAGTTGCAGGAACGAGGGGTAGACCTCATCGACGTATCGACGGGTGGCAATGTGTCGCATGTCCGGATTCCGACAGGACCCGGATACCAGGTGCGGTTCGCTCGGCGCATCCAGACCGAAACAACCCTTCCGGCGGCGGCAGTCGGCATGATCACCGAGCCGCATCAGGCCGAATCGATCCTTGCCGCCGGTGATGCTTCCGCGGTGCTGCTGGGCCGCGAGCTGCTGCGCGACCCATACTGGCCACGGCGGGCAGCGCGTGAGCTGGGTGCCGAGCTGAGCCCCGCAGTGCCCAAGCAGTACGCGCGCGCCTTCTAGCCCGGCAGCCGGGACAGCACCAATCGCAGCACCTTGACGGCCGCGGCCTTGTCCAGCGGGGAATTCCCGTTGCCGCACTTGGGCGATTGCACACATGACGGGCACCCCGCCTCGCATTCGCACGCCTGGATGGCGTCGGCGGTGGCACCCAGCCAGATCGCCAGCTGCTCGTATCCACGCGCAGCGAAACCCGCGCCGCCGGGATGGCCGTCGTAGACGAATACCGTCGGTAGGCCGGTCTCGGGTTGCAGCGCGGTCGACACCCCACCGATATCGCCGCGATCGCAGCTGGCGACCAACGGGAGCAGGCCGATAGCGGCGTGCTCTGCGGCATGTAAGGCACCGGGCGTGGCGAGCGTGTCGATATCGATGACTGCCAACGCTTCCGGGGTGATCGTGTACATCACCGCTTTGGTGCTCAATGTCGAGGACGGCATGTCGAGCTCGACAAAGTCGAGGATCTCGCCGGTTGTCAGCTTGCGCAGATAGCCGATCACCTGGTGGGTGACATCCACCGGCACCAGCCCAATCTGTATGTCACCCAGGTTTACCCGCTCGCCCTCACCCGTGATCGCGATATCGATGGTGGACCGGGCGAATGTCGAGTAGTCAGGAGTAGCGTTGTGCACCAGGGCAATTCCGTCACCAAAATCGAGAGAATCGACCAGATACGTCTCGCCGGAATGCAGATAGACCGCTCCCGGATGCACCGCCGCCGGGGCTCTGCCAGCGTCGACGGTTCCCAGTACCCGCCCGGTGTCGGCCTCCAGGATCGCGATCTGGCCGCCGATCGATCCACGGATATCCACGGCTGCATAGGGATTGAGCCCCGGGGCCGCGAAGTATCCGCCGGGCCGCTTGCGTAGGAGGCCGTCGTCGACGAGCTCAGAAACCACATCCGCTGCGTCTAAGGATCGTACGTCGTCCTCGGTCAACGGCAGTTCTGTTGCCGCGCACAGCAGATGAGGTCGCAGCACATGCGGATTGGTTGGATCGATCACCACTGCCTCGATCGGCTTGTCCAGCAGCGCGCTCGGATGGTGAACCAGGTAGGTGTCCAGTGGATCGTCACGAGCGACCAGCACCACCAACGAGCCCTGTCCCCGGCGGCCGGAGCGGCCGGCCTGCTGCCAGAATGAGGCCACAGTGCCCGGGAAACCTGCCACCACAACGGCATCCAATCCGGCGATGTCGACGCCCAGCTCCAGAGCGTTCGTCGTTGCCGCGCCGGTCAACACGCCCGTCGACAACGCTTGCTCCAATGCCCGGCGGTCCTCCGGCAGATACCCAGCCCGATATGCCGCGACCTGGGATGCCAGCGCCGGATCGACCTCGGCGAGCCGATGGGCGGCACCGAGCGCCGTCATCTCCGCTCCGCGCCGCGATCGGACGAAAGCCAGCGTTCGCGCGCCTTCCTGGACCAGATCGGCCAGTAGTCGGGAGGCCTCGGTGCTGACCGGGCGCCGCACGGGTGCCCCATTCTCGCCGGTGATTGGCAGCAAGGGCGGTTCCCACAGCGCCACCGTGCGCATCCCGTGAGGCGACCCATCGCTGATCACTTCTTCGACCGGCTGTCCGATGAGTGCTTGGGCTGCCGAACCGGGGTTCGAGGTCGTGGCGCTGGCGAATACCACCGTCGGATGCGAACCGTACCGTGCGCACATGCGCAACAGCCGCTGCAGGACGAGAGCCACATTCGACCCGAAAACTCCTCGGTAGTAATGGCACTCATCCACGACGAGGTAGCGCAATCCGCGCAGGAACACCGACCACCGGGTGTGGTTATGCAGCAAGGACACATGCATCATGTCGGGATTGGTGAAGATCCACCGCGAGCTCTCGCGGGCGAACCGCCGTAACTCGTTGGAGCTGTCCCCGTCGTACGCGCAGGGCAGCACTCGCTCGAAACTTTCCATCCCCGTGATCAATTCGCGTACCGAGCGCAGCTGGTCATGGCCCAGTGCCTTGGTGGGCGCCAGATAGAGCGCGCGTGCCCGCGGCTCCTCGGCCAGGGCGGTCAGGATCGGCAGCTGGTAGGCGACGGACTTCCCGGATGCGGTTCCGGTGGCTACCACCACATGGCGTCCCGCGAACGCCAGGGAGGCGGCAGCGACCTGGTGCGACCACGGAACGGTCACCCCCTGGGCCGCAAACGCGGCGACTGCGTTGGGATGCGCCCACGGGGGCCAGGCCGCCACCTCGGCATTTCGCGCGGGGATATCACAAACATGCCGCACCGGGGTCTCGCCGCTGGGCGTGCCCGCCACGATGAGATCCAGCAGTTCGCGACCGTACCCAACCGTCACCGCAAAACACCTCGTGACCTGCACACTTGTGCCAAAACGGCGCCGTGCTCGCTACCGCAGATGGCCATAACGCCAGGGTAAGGCAGGCCGAAAGAGGGTCGAAGTTTCGCCACTGTTCACCGAACTTCCCGGCAATTATGTGGCACACCGCTATCGCCAACGCCCCAAACATGCTCTACTTAAGGGGGTCGCAGCTTCTGTGTTCGTGTTTTGCACTCGCAGGATCGACGTTGTGATCGCGGTTACTGCGAGGATCATTCCACGGGGTATGGCGGTCGGAACGGGGCCCGACGTGCCGAACGGGTATGTCGAACCCAAGTAAAGAAAGATCAAAGAAATGCCACAGGGAACTGTGAAGTGGTTCAACGCGGAAAAAGGCTTCGGATTCATTGCGCCCGAGGACGGCTCCGCTGACGTCTTCGTCCATTACACCGAAATCTCGGGCAACGGATTCCGTACCCTTGAAGAGAACCAGAAGGTCGAGTTCGAGGTAGGCCAGAGCCCCAAGGGCCCGCAGGCTACCGGCGTTCGCGCCGTCTGACCCACATCCGTCGAAGGAACGCCCCCGGCCATGTGCCGGGGGCGTTTCTCGTTCCAAGAAACTCCCCGCGCGCGGGGAGAGCCCCCTAGCTCGCGGAGAAAGTACTGTCTGTGACTGTGAGCCAGCTGTCCTTCTTTTCCGCCGAGTCGGTGCCTCCGGAGGTCACCGATTTGGCGGGGCTGCTGGCCGGACCGGGCCAGGTCGTGGTCGGCGCGGGGGGTGCCCGGATTTCGGTGGTCGTGGACCAGCCGTGGCGTGCGCTGGCACTGGCCGAGATGATCACCGAAACCGGTCTGCAGGCGGAACTGGGCCACACCGAGACGGGCGCGGAGAACCATCCGCTGGTGCGTACCGCCATGGATCCCGCAGTGCTGCCGGTTGCGCGCGAGTGGACTCGCGGCGCGGTGAAAACCGTGCCCGCGCAATGGTTACCGGGTGCACGTGAGCTGCGGGCATGGGTACTCGCCGCAGGCTCACCGGAGGCCGACAGGTACCTCCTGGGACTGGACCCACATGCCCCCGATACGCATTCCCCGCTGGCGGCAGCGCTGATGCGAGTGGGCATTGCTCCGACCTTGATCGGAACACGCGGTGCCAATCCCGCGTTGCGGATCAGTGGAAGACGCAGACTGGGGCGGCTACTGGAAAACATCGGAGAACCACCCGGCGACACCGATGCATTCCGCGTCTGGCCGAGGGTCTGACCGGGTTTTAGCAGCGGTTTAGTGAGGACTCGGACACGCTTTTGGCCACCCTGACATCGGGAATACCGACGCCTATATGGAAGGCTAGGTTTGCGCAATTGGCGCGGGGGTGTCATCTTGTGACCACGGTGGACCGCCCCCTACACCGTACATATGCGGCTTAATGCGCAGGTAAGGAGACGAAGCAGGTGCGACGGCTCGTCATCGTCGAATCACCGACGAAGGCCCGCAAGATCGCTGGCTATCTCGGCGACGGATACGTCGTCGAGTCGTCGCGTGGCCACATTCGGGACTTGCCCCGTGCCGCTGCCGATGTTCCCGCCAAGTACAAGTCCGAACCCTGGGCCCGTCTTGGAGTGAACGTCGATCAAGACTTCGAGCCGCTCTACATCGTCAGCCCGGATAAGAAGGGCACCGTCACCGAACTCAAGGGCCTTTTGAAGGACGTTGACGAGCTCTATCTCGCAACGGACGGTGACCGCGAGGGTGAGGCCATCGCCTGGCACCTGCTGGAGACTCTCAAGCCCAAGGTGCCCGTGCGGCGCATGGTCTTCCACGAGATCACCGAGCAGGCCATCCTTGCGGCCGCCCAGGACCCTCGTGACCTCGACAACAACCTCGTCGATGCGCAGGAGACCCGTCGCATCCTGGACCGCCTTTACGGCTACGAGGTCAGCCCCGTGCTGTGGAAGAAGGTCGGCCGGAATCTGTCCGCCGGTCGTGTGCAGTCGGTGGCGACCAGGATCATCGTCCAGCGTGAACGCGATCGCATGGCGTTCCGTAGTGCCGGGTATTGGGACCTGGGCGCCGAGCTGGACGCCGGTAGTGAGGCCAAGCCCCCACGTTTCAATGCCCGTCTGCTGAGCGTTGACGCACTGCGAGTGGCCTCCGGCCGCGACTTCGACTCCCTGGGCCAGGTCAAGAAGGCCGACGATGTGTTGGTCCTTGACGAAGTGCGGGCCAACGCCCTCGTCGCTGGGCTGTCTCACGCCACCCTGACGGTCGCATCCGCCGAAGAGAAGCCGTACACCCGCAAGCCTTACCCGCCGTTCATGACGTCGACGCTGCAGCAGGAAGCCGGGCGCAAGCTGCGGTTCTCCTCCGAGCGCACCATGAGCATCGCGCAGCGGCTGTACGAAAACGGCTACATCACCTATATGCGTACCGACTCGACGACGCTGTCGGAATCGGCATTGACTGCCGCGCGCAGCCAGGCCGCGGAGTTGTACGGAAGCGAATACGTGCATCCCTCGCCACGGCAATACACCCGCAAGGTGAAAAATGCGCAGGAAGCGCACGAGGCTATTCGCCCGGCAGGCGAGACATTCAAAACTCCGGGGCAATTGCATTCGTTGGTCGACAATGACGAATTCCGCCTGTACGAGCTGATCTGGCAGCGCACGGTTGCCTCGCAGATGGCCGACGCCCGTGGCACCACGCTGAGCCTGCGCCTCGCGGGTACCGCCACCTCCGGCGAGCAGGTGGTGTTCACCGCGAGCGGTCGCACCATCACGTTCCCCGGCTTCTTGTCCGCGTACGTCGAGACCGTGGATGAATTGGCTGGTGGCGAGGCCGACGATGAGGAACGCCGCCTGCCACAGCTCAAGCAGGGCCAGACCGTCACGGTCACCGAACTGTCCGCAGATGGGCATACCACCAATCCGCCTGCTCGCTACACCGAGGCCTCGCTCATCAAGGCGTTGGAAGAGTTGGGAATTGGGCGTCCGTCGACCTACTCGTCGATCATCCGGACCATCCAGGACCGCGGCTACGTACATAAGCGCGGCAGCGCGCTAGTGCCCTCGTGGACCGCGTTCGCGGTGATCGGGTTGCTCGAACAGCACTTCGGCCGTCTCGTCGACTACGACTTCACCGCCGCCATGGAGGACGACCTCGACGAGATCGCCTCCGGTAACGAACGGCGCACAAACTGGTTGAACGCCTTCTACTTTGGTGGCGAGCACGGCGTCGAGGGCTCGGTGGCCCGCGCCGGCGGTCTGAAGCGCCTGGTGGGTGTCAACCTGGAGGAGATCGACGCTCGCGAGGTCAACTCGATCAAGTTGTTCGACGACGACCAGGGCCGCCCCATCTATGTGCGCGTCGGAAAGAACGGGCCGTACCTGGAGCGGATGGTGGCCGATCCGGACGGGGAGGCCGGGGCGCTCATCCCGCAGCGTGCCAACGTCAAGGACGGTGTCACGCCCGATGAGCTGACGGTCGAGATGGCTGAACAACTGTTCGCGATTCCGCAGGAGGGCCGGACGCTGGGTGTTGACCCGGAGACCGGACACGAAATCGTTGCCAAGGATGGACGTTTCGGCCCCTACGTGACCGAGGTGCTGCCCGCGCCGCCCGAGCAGCTCGACGCCGTGGAAGCGGATGCGAAGCCGAAGCGGGGCGCCAAGAAGGTGGAAGGGCCCAAGCCGCGCACCGGCTCGCTGCTGAAGTCCATGACGCTGGAGACTGTGACGCTTGAGGACGCACTCAAGCTGCTGTCCTTGCCGCGTGTGGTCGGTGTCGATCCCGCCAGCAGCGAGGAGATCACCGCGCAGAACGGGCGCTACGGCCCGTACCTCAAGCGCGGCACGGACTCTCGATCGCTGGCCACCGAGGATCAGATGTTCACCATCACCCTTGACGAGGCGCTGAAGATCTACTCCGAGCCCAAACGCCGTGGCGGACAGGCGGCCTCGGCGGCCCCGCTGCGTGAGCTGGGTGTGGATTCGACGACCGGCAAGCCGATGGTGATCAAGGACGGCCGCTTTGGTCCCTACGTCACCGATGGCGAGACCAATGCCAGCCTGCGTAAGGGCGATGACGTGCTGTCGATCACCGACGAGCGGGCCTCGGAGTTACTTGCCGACCGTCGCGCGCGCGGTCCGGTGAAGCGGGCCAAGAAGGCACCGGCGAAGGCCGCGAAGAAGGCTCCGGCCAAGAAGGCCCCCGCGAAGAAGGCTGCTGCCAAGAAAGCGACCTAGCTGTGGCGCGGACGTGCGACCTGTGTCGACACGTTCCGGCCGCGCAGCTCGACGGTCTCACCGACGTTCCAGCGCAGTGCTTCCTCGTCGCGAGCCTCCATGACCGCGGAAGCTGACGCCAGCACGTTTCCGGGTTCGTTCTTGGCCAGCTCGGTAAGCCGGGCCGCCTCGTTGACGGGGTCGCCGATGACGGTGTACTCGAAGCGCGCCTGCGCCCCGATGTGGCCGGCGATGGCGCGTCCGGCAGAGACGCCGATACCAAAATCGTTGGAGCCCAATACGTTGGTGAGCTCGTCGGCCAGCTCACGGGCGGCCGCCAACGCGGCCGCGGCGCCGTCGGGATGATCAATGGGAGCGCCGAAGATAGCCAGCGCCGCGTCGCCCTGGAACTTGTTGACGAATCCGCCGTGCTTGTTGACGGTGTCGACGATCACCCGGAAGAACTCGTTGAGGACCCGGACGACCACTGCGGGGCCACGCGTGGACGCCAACTGAGTGGAGCCCACCAAGTCCACGAAAAGTACTGCCACACTGCGTTCCTGACCGCCAAGCTCGGTGCCGTATTCGAGCGCCCGGCGTGCGACGTCCTCGCCGACGTAGCGGCCGAAGAGGTCACGGAGGCGTTGTCGTTCGCCGAGATCGCGCACCATGTCGTTGAACCCGGCCTGCAGCAGTCCCAGCTCGCTGGCGTCGTAGATCGGTACGTGGGCGTTGTAGTTGCCGCGCTGCACTTCGCTGAGTGCCCAACGTAATTGGCGCAGCGGATCGGCGATCGAGGTGGCCACCAGCAGGGTGCCCATCAGTCCGATCGCCAGGGCGATGATCGCCAGGATCAGGATGGAGCCGGTGAGGTTATCGGCATTGGACTTCAGGTAACCCGCGCGCTGCCCCACGACGGTGAGCACTATTGCCAGGATCGGCACGCCGGTGCTCAGTGCCCAGGTGAGGACCTGGCGGACGATAACGCCTGGGGCTGTGACATTTTCCGGCACTCCGCGGCGCAGTGCCTGAATCGCCACGGGGCGCAGGACGCGCTCGGACTGCAGGTACCCGATGATGCTGGTCGTGGTGGCCCCGAGCACCGTCGCGAATGCGGCGACCAGCACCGAGCTATGGGTAGATGACCAGGTGACGGCGACGAATATCGCGCCACCCACAAGCCACGTCGCCACGCTGATGACGGTGCGGTAGAAGGGCATCTGTAGGGCGCGGACGCGGACATCCTCGGACCCCTCGGACTCGAAGTCCGGGGAACTGTACTGCCAGCGCAGCACGGGCAGGAGCAGGTAGGTGCTCACGATCGCGCCGGCAACAAAGAGAATGAACAGTGAGACACCGAGGATGATGAGCCGCTGCGTGCCGAGCTCGGTCAGCTCCACCCGGTCACTCGGTGGGAGCCCGAACCGTAGGAAGCCCAACACGAACAGTGCGCCGACGAGGTTGGACTGGGCGATACCCATGATGAAGAGGGGCCACGGCGTGCGCATGACCCACCGCGAATACCGGGCTGCGCGTGCAAGCGGGCGCTGGTCTGCCCTTCCCTCCGCGCCAGTCACCCGTTAACCGTAGCTGTCGGCGGTGACGGCAGCGTTTCACACGCCTGTGCGGCTTGTTCTTCGCGTCGGATCCGGCGGCTAGGGTTGGTAGACGATGAGCGGGGTTTTCGGTCGCCTGGTGGATCAGGGAGCGGTGGTTTCCACGCTCTCATCTGCGGCATTGGCTGCACGCGGCAATGACGCGGGCCGGATGACCCATGCGTGGTTGTTTACCGGACCGCCGGGGTCGGGCAGGTCGGTGGCGGCTTTGTGTTTTGCCGCTGCCCTTCAGTGCGAATCCGAAGGTGCCGCGGGCTGCGGGGAATGTCGTGCCTGTACGACCACGATGGCCGGGACCCATGCTGACGTGCGCAGAGTCGTTCCCGAGGGGTTATCGATCGGTGTGGACGAGATGCGCGCCATTGTGCAGGCGGCCTGGCGCCGGCCGAGCACCGGGCGTTGGCTCGTGGTGCTCATCGAGGATGCCGACCGGTTGACCGAGGGCGCCGGCAATGTTCTGCTGAAGGTTGTTGAGGAGCCGCCGCCACGGACGGTGTTTCTGCTGTGCGCGCCGTCGGTGGACCCCGAGGATATCTCGATCACCCTCCGCTCCCGCTGTCGGCATGTGGCGCTCGTCACTCCTTCGGTGGCAGCCATCGCGCAGGTGTTGATGGAACGCGACGGGATTGATGCCGAGCAGGCGCAGTGGGCGGCGTCGGTGAGCGGCGGCCATGTGGGGCGGGCGCGCAGACTTGCCACCGATGAGCAGGCCCGTGCACGGCGTCTGCGAGCGCTGGGCCTGGCCAGGGAGGCCGCCACCCCGACGCGGGCGTATGCGGCGGCCGAGGAACTCGTGAGCAGCGCCGATGTCGAGGCCAAGGAGCTGACGGCCGCGCGTAACGAGGCCGAAGAGGAAGAACTGAAGACCGCGCTGGGGGCCGGGGGCACCGGTAAGGGTGCGGCGACTGCGCTGCGCGGTTCCGCAGGTGTCCTGAAGGACCTTGAACGTAAGCAAAAATCGCGCCAGACCCGGGCATCGCGAGATGCCCTGGACCGCACGCTCATCGATCTGGCCACTTACTTCCGAGACGCGTTGGTGCTGTCGTTCGGCGCTGCGGACGAAGGCCGTGTGACGTTGCATCACCCCGATATGGCTGACCGGCTCGGGCCGATGGTCGACAGGGTGCCGCCCGAACAGCTCCTGCAATGCATCGAGGCCGTCCTGGAGTGCCGCGAAGCACTGGCGATGAACGTGAAGCCCAAGTTCGCAATCGATGCCCTGGTCGCGACGGCAGGGCAGGCGCTGCGCCCGTCGGAATGAGATTGGGAGTCGTGGCGGGGGTGCCGTAGACTCTCGGGCGCTGGGTTCGCCCGGCACGCTGCCCTAGCTCAGTCGGTAGAGCAATTCACTCGTAATGAATAGGTCGGGGGTTCGATTCCCCCGGGCAGCTCCGGTCCCGGTCCGCCGGGCACATTGCCGGTCATGATCCAGTCCACCGGTACGCCTGTCCGCATCGCGATCAATCTGACGATCGCGAGCGGTGTCTCCGTCTTGCCATTGAGGTAACGGCTGAGTGTTTCCTGCCTGACGCCGAGGTACTCGGCCATCTCTGAGACCGCTACGCCCGACACACTGACCGCCTTCTTCAGTCGGTCAGCCTTATCAAATTCAGGGACTGTCCCCGGTTCATAAGCTGTGGTCATAACCCGATTCTAGGCACAACATTGTGTGCTGTCCAGATATTACGATCAGATCATCTCTTGCTGAATGAATAACATCCGTGTAATCATCATTTTATGACTTCCGCACGGAATGAAATCCTCACCCGAGAAGTATGTGAGGTCTTGAACGTCACACCCTCGGCCGTCTCACGGATGGTCAAGCGGGGAGCTCTCAAGCCGTTCCGGGTCATCCCAACGGCGAGGGCGGGCGTCTTCGTGTTCCGCCGCCGCGATGTCGAACGGTTCGCCGCTCGTCGCGCTGAGAAGGTAACGGGCAAGCGCGCGGACAGGGCGGCCTCGTGACCGCCGATCTGGAGTTCTTCACCTTCGAGGACCACCAACACATCCGGGTGCTGCGCAATGTCGACGGTGAGCCGTGGTTCGTAGGCGCAGATGTCGCTCGAACCCTCGGCTACCGGGATGCCCACAACATGCTGCGCCGTCTCGATGCGGATGAGAGGGGTACTCAGTCAGTGAGTACCCCTGGCGGGCCACAGACCCTTGGCGTGATCAGCGAGCCCGGTCTCTATGCGGCGATCCTCGGCAGCCAGATCGAGGGAGCGCAGCGGTTCAAGCGTTGGATCGCCCGCGAGGTGCTACCCGCGATCCGCAAGACCGGCACGTACAGCGCCTACCCCGCTCAGCCGCGCGAGCTGCCCTCCAAGCGCGAGCTTGCTCAGATGGTCATCGACGCCGAGGACCGCGCCGAGATCGAGTCCCGCGCCCGATTCGAAGCCGAGTCTCGCGCCAAGGAGCTCGAAGCGCCGGCATCGGCGTGGTCGCACATGGCCGAGTCCAGCGGCGACTACGGCGTGGCCGACGCCGCCAAGGTGCTCAGCCGCGACCCGGCGATCTCAATCGGCCGCGACCGGCTGTTCAGCTACATGGCGGCCGAGGGCTGGATCTTCCGCAACTCGAGCACTCATGCGTGGAAGGCGTATCAGGCCCAGGTCGACATCGGCCGACTCGCCGAAAAACTCGGCAGTCCGTTCCTGCATGAGCCATCCGGCGAAATGCGCGTATCCGACCCAACCATCCGGGTCACACCCAAGGGGCTTCAAGAACTTCATAAACGACTAGGCGGCGCGGACAGACTCGTGACCGCCGTCTCGGCATAGCCGAAATCCGCTCCACCACAACTGAATACAGAAATCCCGGCAGTCACGTCGCCAAACAGAAACTGCCGGGATTCCCCTTCAACCAATCCTACTGAGAGGAATTGGCATGTCCCAACATATCCCGAGCAGGCCACGCATGCGCCGACGGCGCCGGATGAGCTGCTACGACAAGGTCACCGTGGCCCTGACGGCTATCGCCGTGCTGGCCGCGATGCTGCTGGCCAGCCCACCATCGCACGCCGATCCGGTGACCGATGACTTCGTGGCCACGAGCGGCTGGCGGGTGTGCAATGAGCTGGACGCGCAGCCCAATTTCGGGGGTATCCGGTACTCGTATCGGGCGCTCTCCGCGCGCGGGTACAGCCTCGATCAGTCCTCGCAGATCATCGTCGGCTCGGTCGCGGGCTGGTGCAAACGCCATGCGCCACTGCTCAAGTCCTACATCAACGCTTACGCTTCGCCGCTGCAGAGCCAGGGGCGGGCAGCATGACCATCGCCTCACCAAACGTCCTGCAACTCAACAAGGCGGTCGACAAGGTGACCGCCGTCATGGATGCGCTCACCGAGACCGCCGAGGACACGGGGGTTTACGTCAGCGACTTCGAACTAGATCACCTCGAACGCGCTCTGTCGGAATTCTTCACCGATCGCGACAACCGCGACGAGCACAGTGACGCACTCAAGGCGGGTGCGTGATGACGAACAACCCGTACCCACCCGACTCGGTGGACAACCACCCTGACGGATATGCCGAGGACGACGGCACCATGCCTGAGAACGTCGCGGAGCTGGCTAAGTGCGTCGTTGGTCGGCGAATCACCAAGGCCGACAAAGGCCAAACGGTCAACCTCGGCCCGTATGACGGCAAGCGCAACTGCTACAGCGAGTCGCTTACCGGGCTCGTGCTGACCCTCGATAGCGGGGTGCAGGTGGTCATCGCCGACACCTGGGATTGCTGCGCGAGCACCACCCTGGAGAAGTTCCTCCTGCACCCCGAGCGTGTGGACCACATCATCACCGGGGTTGCCAGCACGGACGGTTTTACCAAGTGGCACATCTTCGCCGACTTCGGTGACGTGATGGAACTTGAGGTCGACTGGTCTGCGGGCAACGCGTTCTACTACGGCTACGGGTTCGATATCGCAGTTGGTCCGCTGGAGGGCGAGATCGTCTCTGAGACAGTCGCGCTCCCTTCCGCTCGCCGCGAGCTGGAGGCGGGCAGGTGAGCGTCATGCAGATCGATGTTGACGAGAGCTACGAGACGAACATGCGCGTCCTCAAGGGCGTGTTGTACCGCCTCGTCGAGGCCGTGCGCGATACGGACCCTCGTCAGGTGCACAGCGAGCTCGTCTCAATGTGGTTGCGCCACCCCGTCAAGGCTGCGCAGCTGATGATGGCGCTGGCCATCGGATTCGACCCGGACACCGTGACAACCAACCTGCTCGACGAGCGCGCCGAGGAAATCGCGGGGGTGGCAGCGTGAACAACAGCGTCGCCGAAATCCCCACCGCTGACGGCATATACAGCGGCATTCCCGATGAGGTCTACCACGGCGACCGCACCAGCCTGTCATCGTCGGGCGCCCGTGCGCTGTTGGCCCCGTCCTCCCCGGAGATCTTCCACCACCAGCGCCAGCAGCCACCAGAACCTAAGCCGCAATACGACTTCGGGCATGTGGCCCACAAGTTCGTACTGGGCGAGGGCAGCGAGATTGCCGAGCTGGATCCGGCCGTTCACGGGCTGAACAAGGACGGTACCCCCTCCAAGTCGCCCACGTCTACGGCCATGTGGCAGCAGGCGGCCGCGGAAGCACGCAAGCTCGGCCAGATCCCCATGCATATCGCCGAGGTGGCCAAGGCCAAGGCGATGGCCGCCAGGGTCCGCGAGCATCCGCTCGCTGGGCCGCTGCTATCCGATGGGACACCGGAGCTGTCCGGGTATTGGCACGACCCCGAGACGGACGTACGCCTGCGGTTCCGGCCGGACTGGCTGCCCAATCCCGGCCGGGGGCGTCTGATCGTGGTCGATTACAAGACCAGCACCAGCGCGCATCCGGGCCACTTCGCCAAGGCTGCAGCCGAATACGGCTATCACCAGCAAGCGCCGTGGTACCTCGACGGGTTGGCCGCGTGCGAGATCGCCGACGACGCCGCGTTCCTGTTCGTCGTGCAATCCAAGACGGCGCCCTACCCGGTGACGGTGATGGAGCTCGACCCCGAGGACATCGAGCTCGGCCGGCGCCGCAATCGCAAGGCGATCAACCTCTACGCCCAATGCACCGCCGCCGACCACTGGCCCGACTACGGCCAGCGCGTGCATTCGGTTTCTCTGCCCAGTTACGCCCGCTACCAGCAAGAAGGAGACCTTGATCAATGACCGTCACCCCGTACCAGCCGGTTGGCGCCGCACCGCGCACGGCAGTCAGCCAGGCCACATCGGTCGAGCAGTCACGTGCCGTCGCCGAGGTCCAGTCAGCCGTCATTGTGGCCCAACAGATTCCACGTGACTTGCAGCGCGCCGAGGCAGAAATGAGGGACGCGTGCAGCCGGATGGCCATGGCCAAGCAGGCGTTCTATCGCGTCCCCAACCGGGGCACCGGCCCATCTGTGCACCTGCTGCGCGAGCTCGCACGCATCTGGGGCAATACCCAGTACGGCGTCAACGAGCTGGCCCGCAACGACACCAAGGGCGAATCAGAGATCCAATCCTGGGCATGGGACGTGCAGACCAACACCCGGTCAAACCGCACGTTCATCGTCCCGCACGCCCGCATGGCAAAGGGGCGCCGCGAAGAATTGACCGACCTGGGCGACATCACGAACAACAACAGCAATGCGGGCGCCCGCGCGGTCCGTGAATGCATCTCGGCGATCTTGCCCAAGTGGTTCACCGAACTGGCGCAAGACATCTGCAAAGCCACCCTGGAGAACGGCGAGGGCGAGCCTCTCCCGGCACGCATCGACAAGATGATCGCCGCCTTCCGCGCCATCAACATCACCGAGGCGCAGATGGAAACCAAACTCGGCAAGAAGCGCGGGGCCTGGGACGCGGGCGATGTCGCACAGATGGGCATCACCTACACGTCCATCACCCGTGACGGTTTCGACAAGGCCGAGATGTTCCCACCGGTCGCCGGGGTGAGCGCCGAGGAGATCAAGGCCAAGGCCGCCGAGACGCCGCAGGCAGAACCAGCGCCGGAACCGGAACCGGACGGACCGGACGAACCGGCACCAGCCGAAGCACCCGGCGAGTACAACTCACGCGGCGAGTTCCGGGCCACCAAGAAGGCGATCGGCACCATCCGTGGACTACTCGGCAACGCGGGCTACTCATTGCGTGGCGCCGAGGCAACCGCCAAGACACTCGCACACCTGGCCACGGTCATCGGCCACGAAATCGCCGACATCAACGACCTATCCGAGGCCGAGGCCGAGGTAGTGACCGACGTTCTCAACCAATCAGCAGCACAACCCACCACAACCGAAGGGAATGAATAACCATGTCCGACAACGAAACCAGCGAAGCAAAGGCGAGCACCGAAGTTGGCCCCGGTGAGGTCACCGACTTCATTGTCGTGCTCACCGCCCACGACAAGGGTCGCGCCCAGCTCAAGGCCTCCAAGCTCTTGGCTCAGTGTGTCGAGGCCGCGCATGTGACCGGCAAGAAGGGCGGAACCATCACGATCAAGGCGACCGTGACCGCGCTCGAATCCGGCGCTGTCGGAATCGAAATCGATGTTGACGGCAAGCCGGTCGAAGAGTCCGTCAAGTCCATCTGGTTCGACGACGGCGACGGCCACCTGTCCCGGGACAACGCTGCTATGTACTACGGCCTCAGCAAGTAACCCACCACCACCGAAGGAGTAATACCCATGTCCGACAAGACTCTTGAACTTCCCGACCACACGATTCAGCTCGTGCCGACCGAGACAATCAGCGGCGACGGACCGGTCTACCTGGCCACCGTCAACGGCGAGAACGGTCTGGAAAACCAGATCATCGACGTGCGCGACAGAGCGCCACAGGCCTTCCCACCGCGGGCCCCCGAGCGTCGCACCGTCACTGACACCGCCTCATTCCTGGCCGAGGTCACCCGTCGGCCGCTGCTCGACGGACGTTCGACCGTGTGGGGCAATCGCGACAAAGGCCAAGTCAGCGTCATCTACAACGAGCTCGGATCGGACGCCGCCGCCGACTACACCCGCCGCAACGACGTGCTTGCCCTGCAGTTCGTCGCCGATCCCGACTGGGCCACCCTGTTCAACGCCGCCGACGGCAGATTCCACACCCAACTGGAATTCGGCGACCTGATCGAGCAGGCCGGGCATCTGATCACCAGCCACCCCGCAGCCGAGATCGTGGAGATCGCCGACAGCGTCCGAGCATCAAGCAAGGGGGCATTCGAGTCGACCATCAAACGCGCCACCGGCAGCGTGAACCTGACCTACAGCGAAGAGGTCAAGGCCTCGGCGGGCACCGCGACCCGACAACTGGAGGTGCCACGTGAGATCACCCTGGCGGCGAGGCCATTCGAGGACTACCCGCTGATCGAGATCCGGTGCTGGCTGCGCCTGAACATCTCCCAGGGGCAACTGGGGCTCGGCCTCTTCCCGCAGCCGTACCTACATCTGGTGCGCGACGCGTGGACCCAGAAGACCGGTGAGCTCGCCGAAGCCCTCGGTGTGCCCGTCTACGCCGCGAACCTCGGAAAGTAAGGGGGGATCAACGATGCCCATATCAATGTGGTTCTTCCTGATCTCCGCGGTCATCACGGTGATCGCCGTGATTGTCGCGCTGTTCCTGCGGGGCGACGAGCGGTCAGCGTCGTTCGTCGTCGCCGTGATTGCCGGGTTCATCGGCCTGATTTTCCTGGTGTTCGCCTCGACCACCGTTGTCGGCACTCGGCAGATCGGTATCGAGACGACGTTCGGCCGGCCGACTGGATCGACGCTGTCCAACGGCCTGCACCTCAAGGCGCCATGGGCGCAGGTGACCGAGATGGACGGCGCCGTCCAGATCGACCAGCACAAGGGCGACAGCCGAATCAAGGTGCGCCTGGGCAATAGCTCGACCGCGGATGCCGATGTGTCGGTGCGCTGGCAGATCAAGCAGGACGCAACACCCGAATTGTTCGTGCAGTACAAGACATTCGACAACGTGCGCGCCAACCTGGTCACTCGCAATCTGCAGGTGGCGCTCAATGAGGTGTTCGCGTCGTTCGATCCCTTGGCGCCGCAGAACCTCGACCGCTCGCCGCTGCCCGAGCTCTCAGAGAAAGCGAAGGTCATCCTGGCGGCCAAGGTGGGCGATCAAGTCGACATCCTCGACGTGGCTGTGCCGACCATCGATTACGACGACGGCACCGAGCAGAAGATCAACCAGCTCAACCAGGAACGGGCAGCGACAGCTGTTGCCGAGCAGGCAAAGAAGACAGCCGTCGAGCAGGCCAAGGCCAACGGTGAGCTGGCCGGTTCGGTCTCACATGACCCCAACGTCCTGGTCTCCAAGTGCCTCGACATTGCCCGCGAGAAGGGCCTGGCCCTGCTGTGCTGGCCCACCCCCGTCATGCCCACCATTGCCGCCAAGTAGAGGAGATCTGATGTCCCGCAACCTCATCGTCGTAGACCTGGAAACCACCGGCCTCGGTCCGCAGTGCGCGCCGATCGAGGTTGCGGCCATCAACGTCGACACCGGCGAAGTACTCGAATTCGTCCCCTACGTCGATCTGACCAAAGTCGATGTCGAGCCGCAGGCGTTCGCCATCAACCGCTACTTCGAACGTGGCGTGTTCCACAAGATGCTCAACCCGGACGACACCGACGACATGTGGGCGAAGCTCGCACGCTTGCTGCGCGACAACACCTTCGCCGGGTCGAACCCGACATTTGACGCAGCACTGGTCACACGCGAGATCGCCAAACCGACCTGGCACCACCGGAAAGCGGATCTCGCAGCCTACGCGGCACCGGCACTCGGGCGTGACCCGTCCGAGCTGCCGGGACTGCACGACGTGCTCACCTTGCTCAACGTTGAGAACCGCTGCCCGCATTCGGCACTCGGGGACGCAGAGGCCACCGCCAAGGCGTTCGTGAAGCTGCGCGAGCGCTATGCGGATATGCGCGAGTTCTATGTGGACACCCGGCTGGGAACACGCGGGGGTGCGCGGTGAGCACCCCGACCCTGCCTCGCTATATCGACGCCACCCCTGTGCGCGAGCACCTGCTCAAGCTCCAGGCGATCGGCTGGACCATCAACGCCATCGCAGCCGCCAATGGCAGCCCCGGAAAGCTGGTCACCACGTTGCGCCAGATCCTTCGCGGCCAACAGAGGACTTGCTCCCCAGCCACCCGCGACCTCGTGATGTGGATGGACCCCAAGTTGCCGCCGGAGACCGGGAAACCGTTCGCGCGCCGATGGGCCGAGTACCAGTTCATCGGCGTACCCGATCACGAGGCCGCCCGCCGCATGGGCATCACCTACAACTCCATGGTTGAACAGATGCAACGCAACGGGTTTGGCCGCTCAGAACTCCTGATCGAGTTGGCCCGCGAGGAACGCGAGAAAGCGAAGGTCGCTGCATGACTGATCTTTCTGCCCCGTTCCCGTACTTCGGCGGCAAGCGCCGCGCCGCGCCGAAGATCTGGGACGCTCTCGGGGACGTCGGCGGCTACGTGGAACCGTTCGCCGGATCCGCCGCCGTCCTGTTGGCCCGTCCCCGGTTCACCGGCCGCCGCGTCGAAACTCTCAACGACTCCGACGGCTGGCTCGTCAACGCCTGGCGCGCCATACAACTCGGACCTGCCGATGCGGCCGCGCACGCGGCCGGGCCGGTGACCGAGATCGACTACCACGCCCGCCTGGCATGGCTGCAGGACCGCCGCACACCCGAGCTGGTTGCGTGGCTGGAGGGCGACCCAGAACACTACGACGCCAAAGCCGCGGGATGGTGGCTGTATGTCATGGCCTGCGGTATCGGTGACCCGTGGAACCCGGGCCCGTGGCGTGTGGTGAACGGACACCTTCGCAAGCAGGAACGCTCGGGGGCCCCGGGGATTACACGCATGATCCCGAGTCTGGGGAACGCGGGCAGGGGCGTGAACCGGGAACTGCCGTGCCTGAGCACCGCGGGGCAAGGTGTCAACCGCGCGCTGCCGCACCTCGGGGATGCGGGCAAGGGGGTGAACCGTGAGCTGCCCGCTCTGGGGAACGCGGGCCGCGGCGTCAACGCCGGAATAGCCACATCGGGGTGCTGCTGGACCCGCCGTACGCCGTCAGCGCCGACCTGTACGCCACCACCAACACCGACAGTGAGGCCGCCCAAAACATCTCGGCCGCAGTCCGTGAATGGTGCCTCACCGCGGACCCGTCCTACCGGATCGTGCTGTGCGGCTTTGACACCGAGCATGATGCGCTGATCGAGCACGGTTGGACGGTTGACGTGGGGCGCGCCGGCGGGGGCGCTGGGTACAACACAGACGCCAAGGCCGGGCGCCGAGAACGGTTGTGGTTCAGCCCGGCCTGCCTACACGCCGACACCATGCTCGACTTCGGTGCGGGCGTATGACCACCGCCCGGGCATGGTTCCGGTTCGTCTGCATGCGGTGCGCACGCGAATTCCAGTCCGACCGCATCGCCCGCGAGTGCTTCAAATGCCGGACGGCCCAGCAAGATGCGTTCCCACACGGCCCCATTGAGGTCATCGAATTGAGTGGCACATGAGCAACAACCCGAAAGCGAACGGAGACAACGGCATGAGCGAGATCATCATCTACGGCGCCAGCGACGACCTGCTGGAGGTCGCGGGCGCGTTCGATGAGGAGTTCGGCGCGTACGGCGGCGTGATCGTGGTTATGGAAGCACCGAGCGGTGAGCGCCTATGGGTCCGTGCGCTGCACGACGAGGACCCGTCATTGCGTGGCGTTGGCGAGGGTTGGGTGCTGTCCGTGCTGCACGCAGATCCGGCGCACGGGTGGCGATGGCCCGTCAGGTTCGGTGCTCGCCCGGGCCGGCCGGAGGATCCTGCGCTCGTCATCGAATGCCCGGACGGCACAACGGTTCGCGAGTGGGTGCAGGGATGACGACCCCCGAGGAAATGCTCGAAGTATCCACCCGCGAGCACCAGATGACGGTGCTTCGAGATGAAGGCCTGTACCGGCACATCCGGTTCCAAGAGCCGGGTACCGGCATCTGGCGATTCGATCTCGTGACGTGGCCTGGCCACCTGGTGATCACGGGCGACCTGGAGGACTTTCATTTCGCGCGCATCCCCGACATGTTCGAGTTCTTCCGGCACCCAGTCGGGTACGTCAACCCGCACTATTGGGCCGAAAAGCTGTGCGGTCCGGTGCGCTCAATGTCGTTTTCCCAGGAGACATTCAAGCGACGTGTATATGACCATTTCCGCGACTGGTGTAGGTGGAAGGAAGGACCGCATCGGCCGCTCTGGCGGGCCATCCGTGATGAGGTACTGCGCGACGACTACGGCGACATGGCCGACGAGGCCATGGCGCACGACGCGCTAATCCGTTTCCGTCATGGCGATTTCGAGTTCTATGACTCGTGCGAGTGGGAGCTCAAGGACTTTGACTTTCACTTCCTCGTCGCGCTGCACGCGATCGTGTGGGGCATCAGCCGGTACGACACGGCCAAGACGGCGGTTTCGTAATGCCCATCCGTCCAGAGAACCGCGCCCGATACCCCAAGGCCTGGAGTCTGATCTCAGGCCGCATCCGTGAGGTGCGCGCCGGGAACCGCTGTGAATGCGTGGGCGAGTGCGGGCGTGGTACCCATGCTGGCCGCTGCCCAAACCGCAATGGAGAGGACGCCTACGGCACCGGCAGCACGGTTGTCCTCACCGTCGCGCACCTCAACCACACCCCCGAGGACTGCCGCGACGAGAACCTGCGCGCAATGTGCCAAGGGTGCCATCTGCACTACGACGCGGAGCACCACGCGCAGACCCGGCAGCGCACCCATACGGCGGCGCTCGAGGCACAGATGGAACCGATGTTCGAGGTGGTGCCATGAGTACGCCACCCGAGCCCCTGGTGGTCCTGTGGCGCAACCAGATACCGCACCGCTGCACGCTCATCTATTGGGGCCGCAAGTGGAAGTTCA
This sequence comes from Mycobacterium sp. D16Q16, assembly GCF_002013745.1. Lineage (NCBI taxonomy): Bacteria > Bacillati > Actinomycetota > Actinomycetes > Mycobacteriales > Mycobacteriaceae > Mycobacterium > Mycobacterium sp. D16Q16. The sequence continues at coordinate 1,475 of NZ_MAEY01000022.1, read as the reverse complement.
CCGACCGCGAGCACCGGCTGATCAACCTACGACGCATGCATGTGTGGAGCGCTCACTCGCCGGTCATCGGTGGCGAGGTGGTGTCCATACGGACCCCGAAAGCAAGGGGCTGGCACCGGATCAGTCACTACCAAGCTGACGGCAGTTCGTTCACGCTCGGTACGCCCAACCACGATCCGGAGCACTCGATCGCGGATTGGCCAATGCTGTGACGCTTCATTTCGAGCTGCACGTCAACGGCCAGTCGATCCGCGAGGGCATGACGATTCAACGCACCTCCCCGGGTCGACCGCTACTCGACGACGTGAACAACTATGTCGTCCAGGCTAAGTGCGACGGACAGTGGCATACGGTCACCGTCGAGCACCGGTACGGCGACGGGCCTTGGGCACTCGTCCGCAAGGCGCTGCACGCACTCGACCAGGTGCACCAGGTGCCGCTGAACGGCGAGCACAACCCGACCCGGCAGGGTGACTGCGCGCGCATGTGCGGGGCTCCTGGGTGCACGTCATGGGGGTGCTTGTCGTGACCCGCACTCCCGAGAGTTCAGCGGCATATCGCGCCGGTCTGTGTGTCGACTGCAAGACCGCGCCGCACAGCCCCGGCCGTCCGAGGTGCGAGGAATGCCACAAGACGCATCGCAGGGCTGCGTGATGCCGGGCATGGAACTGAGATTTTGGGGTGTGAGGGGGGTGCACACCCGGCTCAATACTGGAGGTATGCACGCAATCGGCACAACTAGGAAGGCTGGATAGTGGCACGCGACTATGCCCGTATTCGGGTGAGTATCAACGGCGATGACGAGTTCGAGGCTTTGCCGGCCGACGCTCAATGGCTCTACACGCGGGTGCTGTTGACCCATCCCGACCTGTCCCTTGCGGGCGTCGTCGACTGGCGTCCTAAGCGGCTCGTGGGCAAGGCCGCAGACATGACCCTGGAGCGCCTCACACGCGCCGCTGCAGCCTTGGAGCGGGATCGGTTCGTACTGTTCGATCTGGACACCGAGGAAGCGCTCGTGCGCACCTACATCCGCAACGACGAGCTGTTACGCAACCCCAAGATGGCCGCTGCGGTCGTCAAGGCCTACGGCAGCGCAGCATCGAAATCGCTACGCGCAGCAATCGTTACCGAGGTCAAACGGGTGCGTTCTGAGTCGCCCGCATTCTCGTCGTGGACCCACAAGGACACCGCCACCGACCTGACCGGATTGATGAACCGACCCGATGCCGAGGCGATCGGTTATACCAATGCCTATGCGGTATCGAACGGTGATCCCCTTACGGTCCCGAATACCAATGGGATTACCAATCGCAACGGCGATCCGGACCCCGGTGTCGATTACCAACCGGATAACCAATCGAATTCGGTGCCGATTCCCTGCAGCCCTCAGCCCTACAGCCTTACAGCCAGCAGCCAAAGGGGGTTAAGTAACAGGGGAACGTCACCAGAGCCGCCCGCCCCGGACCCCAACGACC
>NZ_MAEY01000021.1:0-99343 GCF_002013745.1 Mycobacterium sp. D16Q16 | reverse complement strand
CCCCCGAAAACCCCCTTCCCCGGCGACTCGCCTTCCTTGGCGCCGGTGTATGTCTGATCGCGGTGATCGTCGTCGCCGGGCTCAGTGCACGTCGCAGACAGGAGAGCACGAGTGAGTAAGAACGTGAAGCTGTATCGACCCCCGGTGCCGTGCACGCTGCGGCTGACCCTGGTAGCAACGCTGGTCGCCGCGGGCGCGTTCGCGCTCTACCGTCGAGACCCTGACGACCGCTGGATCGCGATCACCGCTGCGGTGCTCGCGCTGGTTCTGCTGGTGTGGTGGCGTGGCACCTTCCTTACCGACATTCTCGGACGGTTCACGAAGATGCTGACCCGTAGGTTCTCTCGTCGTTCCCCCTCGAACACCGCACAGGTTGTCGCGGCGGGAGTCGACGCGCGCACCACCGTGGCACTCGAGCTCAAGGCACCCGCATCCGGTGAGGAGATCCCGGTCGGGCTTCTCGCCGGATACCTGGACCGCTACGGCATGCGCTGCTCATCGATCCGCGTCACCACCGCCGATGTCGTCGGCGCCGAGGGCAAGACCTGGGTGAGCCTGACCCTGAGTGCCGCGGACAATCTCGCCGCACTGCAGGCACGGTCTCCGCGAATCCCACTGCGCGAGAGCGCCGATATCGTGGGGCGCCGACTCTCCGATCACCTGCGCGAGCTGGGCTGGCAGGTCAATGCGGTCGACACTCCGGATGCGCCGCTGTCCGCGGAGGTCAAGGAGGGATCGCGGGCGGTCGCCGACGATCGCGGTTACCTGGCCGCCTACCGCGCCACGGTGAACGGGAGTCTGCCGGACACCCTGGGGAACATCTGGAATGCGCCGCTACCGGAGCGCTGGACCGCTCTTGAGCTCACCGGCACCACCGAGGCTCCGCGGCTGACCGTGGTGTGCGCACTGCGTACCCAGGAGAAGCCGGAGTCCCGCGCACCGTGGGCCGGGCTGACACCATGCTGGGGCGAGCACCTGCTCGTCCTGGAGGCGATGAACCCGCTGTCGTCCGGCACCTTCGGCGGAGTCGGCACCGCAGTCACCGAGGAGTTCCTCGACAACCTCACGCTGCAGGACGAGGCGCCGGCACTGGTATGAGCACGAGGGCTAGCGCACCTGGGTGCGCTAGCCCGTCTCGGTACCCTTTCGGGGTGATCGCAGGTTCGGCCAGTCGTCTGGCAATTTTCGCCGCCATTCTGGGCCTCATTCTCACCGCGTGCGGCCACGAGGGTCCCGGTCGCACCTCCTGGCCCCCGGCGGACGGCGGTGGCCCCTGTGCGGTCGCCAAGCAGACCGACGTGCCAGCGGCCATGCGCGACGGCACGATCCTGCGCGCCGATATCTACCGTCCCAAGCTCAAGGACTCGGTGCCAGTCATCCTGATGCGCACCCAGTACGGCAAGAGCAGCGCGCAGGTCAAGCCTTCACGGTTCCAGACTCCCGGCTGGTTCGCCTCGCATTGCTATCTCGTGGTGGTGCAGGACGTTCGGGGTCAAGGCGCTTCGGATGGGATATTCAGCGAATTCGGCAACGACGGCAACGACGGTTACGACACCGTTGAGTGGGCCGCGGGATTACCCGGTTCCACCGGCAAGGTCGGAATGTACGGGTCCTCGTATGTCGGTGCCACACAATGGCTCGCTGCCACCACAACTCCCCCGCACCTGACCACCATCGTCCCGTCCAACACGGCCTCCGACTACTACGACGGGTGGACCTATGAGGGCGGCGCGTTCCGGCTCGGCTTCGTGCTCCCGTGGGCGATCGAGACGATCGCCACCACCGCAGCGAAGAACCGGGGCGATGAGGCGGCCGTCGAACAACTGGAGGCCGCCGACAAAGAACGTGATCGCTGGCTCAATTTCCTTCCATACCAGGATCTTCCACCAATGCAGCCGGGCAATCCCCACGTTGCGCCGTGGTATTTCGAGTGGATCCGGCATTCAACCCGCGACGAGTATTGGCAGCGGTGGAGCATCCGGGATCGGTACGAGAACGTGAAGGTGCCGGTGCTGCACTTCGAAGGCTGGTACGACGCCTTCCTGCGCGGCGGCCTGGAGAACTTCGCCGGCATGTCCGCACGGGGCGGGTCGCCGGAGGCGCGCCGACATCAGCGCATCGTCATCGGCCCCTGGGATCATCTGGCCTGGGGCCGTGAAACATCCAGCCCTTCACCATTGTTGAAGAGCCTGGGAACCGGCGCCAGCAGCCCCGTGAACGAGCTGCAACTGGCATGGTTCGACCACTTCCTCAAGGGCACGGACAATGGTGTCGCTCCCGAGTCACCCCGCGTCGACTACTACCTGATGGGCGCCAACCGATGGAAGAACGGCCCCTCCTGGCCGCTACCGCAGACGAATTGGACCGTGTATCACTTGGGCGGTCCCGGCGCGAAGCACGAGGGAAGGCTCGGTAATTCGGCCCCACCCCATGATCCACCCGACACCTACCGCTACGACCCGGCCAATCCGGTACCGAGCGCGGGTGGGCACTCCTGCTGTGCCGCGGATTCGGCTCCGGAAGGTCGCTACGACCAGACCGCCGTGGAACAGCGCCCCGATGTGCTGACCTACACCAGCGAGCCGCTCACCACCGAAACCGAGGTCACCGGACCGATCAGCGTCGACCTATGGGCCGCGTCCTCGGCCCCCGACACCGACTTCACCGCGAAACTGGTTGTCGTGCAATCCGATGGTGCCGCCGTCAATCTCAACAACGGAGTTGTCCGCACCTCACTGGCACAATCGCTGTCCGACCCGCATCCCGTAGCGGCGGGCCGGCCGCACAGATACCACATCGACGTATGGCCGGTGAGCTACCAGTTCCGCGCCGGAGAGCGCATCCGACTGGAGATTTCCAGCAGCGACTTCCCGCAGTACGCGCCCAACCCGAACACGGGCGCACCATTCGGACAGAACTCCGAGCTGCGCACCGCCACACAGACAATCCTTCATGATGCGGAGCACCCGTCCACACTCACACTGCCCGTCATACCCGCGGGCGATCAGGGAACCGAACAGTTCCCGCTGCCCCGGTGATCACGCGGGAACGCTAGCCCCAGTTCTCCGGGCCACCAAGGTCCGCCGAGAGCCAGTGTTCCGGAGAGACATACACAGCGATCTGCTCGCCGTACCCCTCCGAGTACGTGAGATACCCGTCGAGCAGCTCCTCCGGGATGTACCGGGCAGCCACCTGCCGATGCTGGTCGTGCTCGAGAGGCACGACCTTGGTCACCGGCCCCTCGACACTCACGTACCGCACCGTCGGCTGCTCACGGTCGACCATAAGCGTCAGCCGACCCGCGGCCTCGATCAGCTGGTGCTTACGCGATCCCTTGCCCGTCGGAACCCAAAGATCGCCGCCCGGGGTATAGAAGTACCAGATCGGCACCGTCAGCGGCGCGCGGTCCGCCCCGGCACTCACCGAGATTGCCGCCACGTGGGGCTCGGCCAAAAATGCCTGTCGTTCTTCCAAACTCAATCCCATGACACCACACTACGAGCCCGCACCGACAGCCGCACCGGACTCGACAGTCCGCGAGGGCACGCCGTGGTTCACTGGATCGATGGCACGTCCACCCGCACTCGCCCGGCGTCTCTACGAGCGTTTCGAACCGGTACACGGCATCACCTACTTCGCCCCCGAGGCACGCGCCGCCGCCGACGAGCTCGGCTACCGCGGATTCTGGCGCGGATACTTCGCTACCCGATCGGCACCCCTGGGCAGGGCGGCCCCCAGACTTGTCGAGGCCGTCTTTTACAACTTCGCCGCATTCCGAGTCGCCAAATCCCTCGATGGGGCCTGGGATACCGTCAGCCCGGAGCAGGCGCTGGCCGCGCGGCAGGCCGGCGCCGTCGCGGCACTACGGCGCTACGGCCTCACCGAGGATGACAACCTATGCACCGCAGCCGAATTGCTGGGCAAGGCGGCCCGCAACGCCTCTCCGGCCGGGCGCCCCCTGTACGCGGCGCTCACCGCTGTTCCCTGGCCCGATGAACCCGTGGCGGTGCTGTGGCATGCCGCCACCCTGCTACGCGAGCAGCGCGGCGATGCCCATGTCGCCGCGCTGGTCGCCGCGGGCATCGACGGCCGTGAATCGAACGTGTTTCACGTTGCGGCGGGACGGGTCACCAAGGACGGCATCATGCGCAGCCGCGACTATGACGACGGCGAGTGGGCGGTCATCGAACAGAACCTGACTCGGCGCGGCCTGCTCGACGGCGGTGACTTGACGCCACAGGGCCGGGCGCTGAAGACCGATATCGAGAGCCGAACCGACCGGGCATCACTGCCGGTACTCGATGCCCTGACCGACAGCGAGGTGGAGGCTCTCTTTCGGGCGCTCACGCCGATCACACGACAGGTCATCGCGGGTGGCGATCTGCCGGCGTCGACACCCATGGGGTTGCAGCGCAACGACCTCGATGACGACAGCGCGGGTCTGGGCTAGGCCGCCAGCGCTCCCCGCTTCTTGAGCAGCGGAAGCACGCCCTCGGCGAACCAGTACGCCTCTTCCAGGTGTGGGTATCCGGACAGGATGAATTCGTCGAACCCCAGCGCGTGGTATTCGGAAATCAGATTGGCGACTTCTTCATGGCTGCCCACCAGCGCCGTGCCCGCGCCGCCACGCACCAGCCCGACGCCCGCCCACAGATTCGGGTAGATCTCCAGTTTGTCGAGCCGACCGCCGTGCAGCGCCGTCATGCGCCGCTGCCCCTCGGATTCGGATGTGGAATGCAGTGCCGTCGCCGCGGCGATCTGATCGGGAGTCAGCTCCCCGACCAGAGAGTTCGCGACGGCCCACGCCGCCTCGGAGGTGTCGCGGCTGATCGTGTGCAGGCGGATGCCGAATCGCAGGTTGCGCCCTCGCTCCTTGGCCAACGCGCGCACCGTCTCGATCTTCGCGGCCGCCGCCGCGGGCGGCTCACCCCAGGTCAGGTACACGTCGACATGCTCGGCGGCAATCGGCAGCGCCGCCGAGGACGAGCCTCCGAAATACAACTGCGGCAACGGTGTTGGCGGCTCCGATACGCGCGCATCGGTCACTGTGTAGTGCTTGCCCGAATAGTCGACGGGTTCGCCCTTCCAGATATCCCGGACGATCTGCAAAAACTCCCCGGTGCGCTCGTACCGTTCGTCGTGGGTGAGCCAATCACCGAAACGGCGCTGCTCGGTATCGTCGCCGCCGCTGACGACGTTCAGCAGCAAGCGCCCATCCGAGAACCGCTGGAATGTCGCTGCCTGCTGCGCGGCCAGTGTCGGCGGCACCAACCCCGGCCGAAAGGCCACGAGGAACTTCAGGCGCTCGGTCTGCTCCAGCAGCGCCGAAGCCGTCAGCCATGCGTCCTCACACCAGGTGCCGGTGGGAGTCAGTACACCCTCGAAGCCCAATCGGTCCGCCGCGCGAGCTATCTCACCGAGATAGCGCAAGCTGGGCTCGCGGTACCCCACCGGGATGGTGTGATGCGAGGACGCATGCGAGGCACCCACGATGGAACGGCTGTCACCATTGGTGGGCAGAAACCAGAAAAACTTGGCGGCCACGGGAATTGCTCTCCTTGTGTGGGATACGAGGACGTATGGGTTAGTGGGACTGGGTGAAGAACTGCGTGAGGACGTCGTTGAAGCGGTTGTCGACGAAATCAGAGAACGTGGGCTTGCCCTGAATCTGTCCCGACTGCGCGAACAGGTCGGCCAGGTTCTGTTCCGAGGCCGTCACCTCGCCGTCGAGCGGTATTGGTTGCCGCAGGCTGCGCGACTGCGCCAGCTCTGCTGCCGCAGGGTCGATTCCGATTGCCGCGGCGTACTTTCCGTACCACTCCTGTGGATGGGCCTGGGCCCATGCGCTGGCACGCGCGATGCGCTGCACCAGGTCGGACAATGCGGTATTGCGTTGAGCATCACGCAGCGCCACCTGCGATGCGACGCCGAATCCGTACCCGTTCGCGACGCCGGTCGCGGTCACCAGGGTACGAACCTTCAGCTGTTTGTCGGCCAGCGCCGTGTACGGATCCCAGATCGCCCAGGCGTCAGCCTGGCCTTGACTCAGTGCGGTGAACGCATCGGCAGGCTGCAGGAAGACCGGCTGGATGTCCTTGATGGTGAGACCGGCCTTCTGCAGCTGAAGTAACAGATGACCGTTCGCCGAACTGCCCTTCCCGACAGCCACCTTCTTACCCCGCAGGTCAGCGACGGAATGGATCGGGGATGTGTCGGCAACCAGGATCTGGTCACCGGAGGCGTCATTGGTATACCCAGACACCACTTTGATTCTCGCCTTGGAGGCCGCGCCGAAGATCGGCGGTGTATTGCCGGTGACCGCGAAGTCGATCTTGCCCGCGGTGAGCGCCTCAATCTGCGGGGGGCCAAAGCTGAAGGTCGAGAATTCGACCTTGTACGGCGCGTTGTCCAGCTCGCCCGCCGCCCGCAGCAGCGACTCGGTGCCACCCTTCTGATCGCCCACCCGCAGGGTGAGGCTCGCCAGCTCTGAGAGCGGAACAAGCTGCGGCACAGCGGTATCACCCTTGCCGTCGCGGCCGGAGGTGCAGGCCGTCAGAGACAGCAGGATCACGGTCGCGCTGACGATTGACTTAAACACCAAGCTGCGCAAGGAGCTCTCCTCGGTATTTCTCGGTTTCGGCGTCGTGCTTGCCATGAGGTTTACGGGGATTGCCGATGCGCAATGTGTGCACCAGCCGGCCCTCATCCAGCACCAGGATGGTGTCGGCCAGAGATATCGCCTCGTCCACATCGTGAGTGACGAGCAGCACGCCGAACTCGTGCTCTCGCCACAGGTTCAACAGCAGTCGGTGCATGGAGAGTCGCGTGAGCGCGTCAAGTGCGCCGAAGGGCTCGTCGAGCAGCAGCAACTGCGGCTCCGCGACTAGCGCACGCGCCAGGGACACGCGTTGCGCCTGTCCGCCCGAGAGTGTCAGCGGCCAGGCTTGTGCCTTATCGGCAAGCCCCACCTCATCAAGGGCCCGATCAATGCGGGAAAGCGCTTCCGCCTTGGACGACTTGGTGCGGGTGAGCCCGTACAACACGTTGTCGCGCACCGAACGCCACGGGAACAGTCGTGGCTCCTGGAACGCCACCGCGGGAGCGCCCAGCACCTGACGCTCGCCCTCGTAGTCGCCGGCCAACCCGGACAGCACCCGCAGCACCGTCGACTTGCCCGAACCACTGCGGCCCACCAATGCGACGATCTCGCCATGGCCCACCCGCAGTGAGACGTCATCGAGAACGCGATTGCGTCCGTACCATTTGGTGACCGATGTCAGCTCTGCCGCCGGTACAGCAGATTGCCGTGCCAGTTCAGTGACCTCGAAAACCGCTGTCATGATGTGCCTTTCATGATCGGTACCGCAGCGCGCGCCGTTCCAGCACGCGCACAATGGCGTCCGTGACGATGCCCAGCAGCGCGTAGACCACGAGCCCGAAGATGATGACGTCGATACGCAGGAAATCGCGCGCGTTGTTGATAAGGAAACCGACCCCGGCGTCGGCGTTGATCTGCTCGGCGACGATGAGCGTCAGCCAGGACAACGCCAGGGATTGACGCAGCCCGACAAGCACCTGCGGAGTAGCACCGGGGATGATGATGACGCGCAACCGCTGCCAGAATGAAAACCCAAGTACCTGTGCGGTTTCGAAAAGTTTGGGGTCAACCTGCCGGATCGCGGAAGTGGTGTTGAGGTACAGCGGGAAGGCCGCCCCGAGGGCCACCATCAGCACCTTGGGAAGCTCACCGATTCCAAACCACAGGATGAACAGCGGGATGAGCCCGAGGTGTGGCAACGCCCGGACCATCTGCATGGTCGGGTCCACCACGGCATCGACGAGCCGCGACAAACCCACCGCCGCGCCCAGCACCACGCCTGCCAAGCCACCCAGCAGCAGTCCTTCGGCGGCACGGATGCCGGAGACCCGCAGTGCCGCGGTGAGCTGACCATTGCCGACCAACTCGATTCCGGCGTGCCCGATCGTCGACGGCGCCGGCAGGATGTCCGGATCGATCAGACCCCAGCCACTCCCCGCTTGCCAAACAAGCAGCACCACGAACGGCGAAAGAAATCGAATGATCTCCCAGCGCCGGCTGAGGATCCACTCCCGTCGGGACGGGGTGGATATCGGGGCGTCGGTGTCAGTCGCCGCAGCGGCCACCAACGTATTACGGGTGGTCATGAAAAGCTCGGGAATCCTCACGGGTCGGCGGCTGCGTTTCGACAAGTATTGACAAACTATGGGCGCGTTTGGATTCCGTGAAGACTTAATATCGCGCTGATTCGACGGGTATCCCTCACCCGAGGTGAACGACCGAAACTAGCGCCAGCCGTCGGCAGCCTTGGTGGCGCGCAGCAATTCTTCGCACAACTGGCGCAGCTGGTCCTGGGTCGCGCCCTCGTCGACGGCCGTCGCGACATCCTCGGCCGCACACCTCGCCTGATACACCCGATCGGCCAGATCGGTCGCTTCGTCGGCGGTCAGCACCACGGCGTCGGCGGGCACCGAGGTGCCCTTGACCGCCGCACGCTGTTCGTACGCGCGCTGGCGACAGGACTGGCGGCAATACTGCCGCCGGCGACCCAGCTCTGCGTCATCGACTTCGCGCCCGCACCACTTGCAGGGCTGAGCGTGTTTGCGACGTGCCACGTCTCAGGAGCGTAGCGGTGACCCGGCCGCCCCCTTGGCGCGGCAACCTCTCAGCAGGGTTCATGGCATCGGGGTCAGCGAACCGATGGGCCTCCGCCGCGAGCGCGATGTCGGCACCCCTCTGATCGACAACACGGCTGGTAGCGCAGGTGCGACGTACGCCGGTTCGCGTAGTGATATGTCAGCGAGCGCAATTGCCACAATTACCGAGAAAACGCGCGACAGTGCGCTAATCTTGCGGAATCACAGCGGCATCCAGCGTCGGAGGTTGTGCGATGAACAAGATCATCATGGTCGGGCAGGCCGTGTTAGCAGCAGGCGTCATCGCCGCCCCGATCGCTCTGTTGAGCGCGGGCCCGGCGTCGGCGCAGCCGATCCCCGCCCCCACGGATGTGTGCTTTAACGGACCGTATCCCTCACCCCCACCCCCGTGGGGACCAGGAAACGTCGAAGGGTGCGTCAACCCCGACAGCTGGTTCGACGCGTGGGGCTGGCGATACTCCGGCCGCAACTGGCAGGGCGAAGGCGGGCGCCTGCCTGCCCCGGCCCCGAACTGGAAGTACGTGGGCCCGGGCTGCGAATACTCAAGCAACCCGAACTGGCAGTACACCGGCCCGGACTGCCAGCGCGAAACCCCGTAATACGACGCTGGCCCTCGGCGGCTAGTAGGAGTACGAGCCGCCGAGGGCCAGCTCGGCCTCGTGCGTCAAGATGCTCGCCAAGGCCTGCGGGTTCGACCAGTAGAAGTAGTGCCCGCCTGTCACGAGGATGCTCGTGAACTCCCCCTTCGTGTACGGGGCCCATCGGCGCGGCGGCGCGAACTTCGGAATCACCTCATCATCCTTCGCGCTCACCTCGGTGATCGGCGTCGTGATCCGGCGACGCGAAATCGATTGCAGGCCAAGACTGAAATCGATCACCGCATGTAGCCGCGCCTGCTCCAGCAATGACTCATCCGCAATCTTCTTCGGCGGCCAGGCGCCGCGCTGCTCATCGTTGGTAAGTCTCCAGAGTGCGTGTTGTTTCGGGTTGTGCCCCCGGGTCTTGGCGTAGAGAGCATCCATTCGCCAGAGAGACGGATGCCCGCTCACCACCGGAACGAACCGGCCCACGGCGAAGTCCCGCGACTCCAATGCCTGACACACCGTGTAGCCGAACAGCCCGCCGAAACTCTTTCCCGCGAGGACCGGTCGGCGGCAACCGAGCCCGATGATCGCCGACGCGCACTCCTCCGACAGCGCGCGCAGACTCTCCGGAGATGGTTCGGTGGACCGGGTGCTGCGCCCCGGCATCCGCCACACCCCAAAATTCACCCCCGCCAGGTGCGGGACCAAGTGCTGCTCACCGGCGTGATTTGCCCCAGCGCCCGGGAAAAACAGCACGGTGGGCAGGGACGGTTGATACGCCCTGGGCCACCACCAACATTCAAGCGGAGTCGCAACAGTCACGCGGATCCTCTATATCGCGTCGTGCTCGGGATCGCCGACCCCTTGCGCAATGAGTAATGCGACCCGGGCACCGACAGCCTCGAGGGTGAGGTCGGGGGTGAACTGGAACGCACTGATCTGGATGTTCAACTGCTTGCCGGCGCGGGCGGCGAACTCGACCGCCATCAGGGAGTCGATTCCCAAATCGGCGATCGGCCCCGTGGGGTCGATGCTGTCCACATCGACCTTGAGCACGTTGGCGAGCTCCTTGGCCAGTTCCTTGGTAACCATCGGTCCGCGCTCCTCCTCCGGCAGTGCCAACACCGCCGCACGGAAGGCAGCCTGTTCGTTCGACACGGCGGCGGCCTCAGCGGACAGATGCGCGAAGCGCGTGCTCTTGGCCGTCGAGGGCAGCGGCGTGCGCAAGACCCCCCAATCGACACCCGCGATGGCGACGTGCGGAAGCTGGAAACGGGAGCACTCGTGCATGAGTGTCGCCCCGAGGTCCATGTTGAGGCGGCGCAGCCCAACCGAATCGAGAAACTTCACAATGGCCTCAACCTCGGCCATGCCACCGCCGCTCATGGCACCCCAGCTCACCGACAGAGCAGGCAGCCCGGCCGCGTGCCGCGCCTGAGCGAGGCCGTCCAGCGTGCTGTTCGCCGCCGCGTAGGTCAGCTGCGGAACGATGCCGATGAGGCCACTGATCGAGGAGTACAGCACGAAGTGGTCGAGTGGCACATCGTGCTCGCGCGTGGCCCTGTCGAGGTTCAGCGCACCCTCGACCTTGGGCCCGAACACCTTGTACAACGACTCCGCGCTGATATCCGCGAGCACCTCGTCGTGAGCGACCGCGGCCGCATGGAAGACGCCACGCAGCGGATGGCCCGAGGCCTCCACTTTCGCGATCAGATCCGCGACCTGGTCATAGTCGCTGATGTCGATCCGCTCTTCCCACACGTCGACGTCGGCGGCCCTGAGCGCCTCGATCTGCGCTCGCGCAACGTCCGTTGTGGCACCGCTGCGGCCCGCGAGGATCAGATGGGTCGCCCCGGCCCTGGCCAACGAACGTGCGGTGGCCAGACCGAAGCCGCCGAATCCACCGCTGATGAGGTAGGAGTGACCGGGGCGCACCGGCGCCGGATCTGGCTTGCGCGGCAGCAGCTTAGGCGTCTGATCACGCAGATCCAGCACGATCCGGCCCATGTGTGCCGCCCGGAACACCGCCTCGAACGCCCCCACGACCTCGTCGATCGGGAACCGCGTGAACGGGAGCGGGGTGAGCTTGCCGGAGGTGAGCATCTCGGTGCACTCGCGCCTGAGCTCGCGGAATGTTTCCGGACGCAGCCGCAGCATGCGGTCCATGTCGATCGCGTGGAACGACAGGTTGCCGCTGAACGGCTTGAGATCCATCGCTCCGCCGAAATAGATGTCCGCCTTGCCGATTTCGATGATCCGGCAGAACTCCCCGGCGACTGCGAAGTTCTGGGCGATCATCTCGCCGGGCAATGAGTTGTAGATGACGTCAACCCCGCGCCCTTCGGTGACCCGCAGTATGTCGTCGACAAACCCGACCGACCGCGAGTCGAAGGCCGCGGTGGCGCCGAGCTCCAGCGCCGCACGCCGACGCTCCTCGCTGCCGGCGGTCGCGTACACGACCGCACCCATGTTGACCGCGATCTGCACCGCGCCCATGCCCATGCCGCCCGCCGCGCCGTGGATAAGAACTGTCTCGCCGGGCTGCAGATCCGCCAGCTTGTAGAAGGCATAGCCCGCCGTGAAGAACGGCACACCGGAACCCACCGCGAGCGGATCGAAGTCCGCACGCTGAAGATGCTCTTCGTCTATCCGCTCCCACGCGGCACCGCCGTCGAGGTCGAAGGTCAGGTAGCGGCGCAGCAGACCCCGCTCCGCGACCGCGATGCTCTCGCCAACCCGAAGCTCGCTGACCGCGGAGCCGACGCGCGTGACAACACCGAAACCCTCCATGCCCGGATCCAGCTTGAAGTACGTCTCGCCGAGTTCACGCTCAGTCAGGATCCCGAGGACCTTCAACGGGTCCTTGTAGTTGAGTCCGAGAGTCTCGACGCGGACCTCCACTTGCCGGGGTCCCGGCTCGACGCGATCGCATGCACGGAGCGCAATGTCCTTGAGCGTCCGCGTATCCGGGATCTGCACCTCGTAGGCCACGTCCGGGTCTGTGGGCTCGAATGCCTCTTCCCACGGCGCGACGAGTTCGGATAGCGACCGACGCATCCGCTGGGTCCACCGCACACCCGCGCGCACCGCGACTTCTTCCGCTCGATTCATCGCGTTGATCTCTGCGGCCACCTCGTCTGCGGTGACCGAATCGGACAGGTCCACCAGAGACCACTTGGCGGGATGCTGCTCGTTCGCCAACACCCGGCGCGCCCCCACGAGCGTGGCCTGGTCCAGGACGAGTCCACGATCACCCGGCGCCAGGAAGGCATGCGTGCTCACGACGACGACCTGCACGTCCGGATTCACGACACCGCGGTCGGTCTCGGCCTCCATGACCGTCCGCAACGCCTGCGCGACCACGACGAGTTGATGAAGGTTCTCTACCGAGGACTTCCCGGAGCCGACGGCCACCAGCACGCGCAAGAACGTGTCTGCGCGCAACGCTTCCCCGAACGTCTCGGCGAGATCTGCTCCCTGGTGCGATTCGGCGCGCAGGATCGGTACACCGGCGCCGGCCGCTCGGCGGACGCCTTCGGCGACAGCTGCGCTGACGCCCCCGATCTCGACGACCGCGTTCGCCGCGCGAGCAGCGGTAACCGGTGCCGGGACACGTTGTCCCTCTTGCCCTTCCGGCTCCTCGTCGAACGGCTCCCACCGAGGCTCGTAAAAGTACTGCTCAAGCTCGGACAGCGGGTCCGACGCCGCTCCCACCGGCCGCAGCGTCACTCCGGTCATGGCCAGGGCCACGTCGCCATCGGGCGAAGCGAGGTAGGCGTTCGCGCGCAGCGGCTGCGTGCTCGTGATCTCGACGACCGCGATGGGGTCCTCGGGCACCTCGTGGTACAGCCGCACCCGGTCCACCGAAGCCGGAATATGCGCCGTGGGAGGTATGTCCAGCTCCGGACGCGCGGCCAAGAGGACCGCGATGCACTGCAAGGCCGCGTCGGCGAGTGCGGGGTGGACAGCGTGCTTGGGGTCAACCCCGGGCTCGGGTACCGCTTCGGGGCTCGCCAGCTGCGCGACGCAGCCCGCCGAACCGATGCGCGCACTCTGGATCCGCTGAAAGGCGGGACCGTAGGACAGTCCGACCGCCGCCAACCCCTTATAGACGTCTGCGCCGTCGAAGATCGTGTCGTGCCCGGACTGCGGAACATCGATCCGCAATGTCCCTAGATTCGCCTCGACCAGTCTGCCGTTGGCATGTGCCGTCCACAGCTGGGTGTGCGCGGAACGGCCGTTGACGGTAAACCGCTTAGTGGGCTCGTCCACGGTGAGGCGGGTGATCGGCGCATCGTGTTCGGCAACGACCAAAGGCACCGCGAAGACCACCGAGTCCAGCCCGGCCTGGCCACGGCCAGAACGTTGACGCACGGCGGACAGCGCGGCATCGAGATACGCGGTTCCGGGCAGCACGACCGAACCGAGGACCGTATGGTCCGGCAGCCAGGGCAGGTTCGCCGGAGCCAGGGTCACTTCCCACTGCGGCGTCAGCGCCTCCGCCCTGTCGCCGAGAAGGGCGAAGCGATCGGCGTCCCCGTACCGCGCGCGCAGCGTGAGGGGATCTTCCTCCCACAGTTCCTCTTGCGACCACGGGTACTTCGGCAGATCCATGTGCGGGATCGAGCCGTTCGTGTAGAGATCGGCCTCGCCGGGGGCATCGATCGCGCCTACCGCGTACAAGTCGGTGACGGCCTGCAGCACCGACTGCTCGTCATCCTGCTCACGATGCAGCGTCGGGACCGCGGCACCCGAGACACTATGACGCACAAAGCTTTCACGAATGTTCCCGAGGAGCACAGGGTGCGGCCCAAGCTCCAGGAACACTCGATACCGGTCATCGATGAGCGTGTCGATCGCCTTCGCGAATAACACGCTTTCGCGCACGTTCTTCAGCCAATAGTCAGGGTCCGCAAATGCCTCACCATCGGTCTTCTCGCCGGTGACCGTCGAATACAGCGGCACGTCGGCCTGGCGTGGGGCAAGTCCGGCCAGCGATGCGGCGAGCTCACCAAGGATGGGGTCCATGAGCTGGCTGTGATACGGGACCTCCACATGCAGCATCCGGGCGAAGACGCCGTCTTCGGCAAGCTCATCGTGCAGTATCCGCAGGGCTTTCGAGTCACCGGAAAGCGTGGTCGCCGCGGCGCTGTTGATCGCCGCGACACATACCGCCGATCCGAAGCGCGCGGCCCGGCGCTGCGCTTCCTCGGCATCGAGACCAACGGCGAGCATGCCGCCGGAGCCTGCCGTCTTGGCCTGCAGGCGGGAACGGTGATAAGACACCGTGGCCGCGTCCCGCAGGGACAACGCACCGCTCACATACGCCGCGGCCACCTCCCCGACACTGTGTCCCACTACCGCCGTGGGACGGATTCCGAACTGTTCGAGGTGCTTCGCAAGTGCTGCCTGGACAAGGAAGTTCGCCGGCTGGGCTATCTCCGTGCGGCTGACACGGGAGTCGCCCTCAGCGCGCAGCAACTCGGCGATCACCGACCAGCCCGACACCTCCTGGAAC
This sequence comes from Mycobacterium sp. D16Q16, assembly GCF_002013745.1. Classification (NCBI taxonomy): domain Bacteria; kingdom Bacillati; phylum Actinomycetota; class Actinomycetes; order Mycobacteriales; family Mycobacteriaceae; genus Mycobacterium; species Mycobacterium sp. D16Q16. The sequence continues at coordinate 84,547 of NZ_MAEY01000021.1, read as the reverse complement.
ACCGCGTCGATCTCGGCTGCGGCATCGCGGAACGCGCCAGGGCGCTCCAACACACCGCGCGCCATCCCCCACCACTGCGGACCCATGCCACTGAAGACGAACACGGGATCGGAGATCCCTTCGACCAGGGCACGCGCGGGTGCCGCTTCGTCACTTTCGGCATAGGAATTCAGCTGCGCGAGAAGGTCATCCGCGCCGCGGTAGATGAAGCCCTTACGGAGGTAATGGTGTGCCCTGCGGCCGGTGACCGCGGTCTTCAGGCGTTGCGCGGCCTCATCGGAGACTGTGCCCGCTGTGCCCTCCCCGGGCTCCAGGAGCGCGGCGTACCGCCGGGCGACCTCGTGGAGGGCGGCACCACTGCGGGCGGAGACCGGGAAGATCCGGATGCTGTCCCTGACCGGCACAGCAGGCTCCGCGGCCACGGGTGCCGGCGGCCCCTCCACAAGGACGTGTGCGTTGGTCCCGCCATAGCCAAAGCTGTTCACCGCGGCGTACGCCGGAGCGCCCAGATCGGGATAGGTCTGAACCTCAGTCGGAATCCGAATCCCAAGCTCGTCGAACGGGATTGCGGGGTTGAGCTTGTCGAGGACAACCTGCGGCAAAACAGTCCTGCGCTGGACGGTGAGCGCGGCCTTGATCAGACCCGCGACGCCCGCCGCGGCCTCGGTGTGCCCGAAATTGTTCTTCACCGATCCGATCAGCAGAGGCTGTGTGCGGCCGGCTGCCTGACCGTACGAATGTCCCAACGCCTCCGCCTCCAGCGGGTCGCCGACGCTCGTCCCCGTGCCATGCGCCTCGATGTACCCGACGAGGGCGGGGTCGACACCTGCCTCCTCGAGCACCTGCTCCGCAAGCCGCTGCTGCGACACCGGATTCGGCACCGGCAGCGCTATCGTTCTGCCGTCCTGATTGACACCGCTGCCCCGGATCACCGCATAGATGCGGTCGCCGTCGCGCTGTGCCTGTTCGAGGTTTTTGAGCACGACGACACCGACGCCCTCGCCACGACCGTAGCCATCGGCGGCCGCATCGAATGACTTGCAACGCCCGTCTGCGGCGAGAAACCTGCCCTTACACATCGTGATGAAGGTTTCCGGCTGGAACATGGCGTTCACACCACCCGCGAGCGCCACATCGCACTCACCGCTCGCGACCGCCCGCACCGCAAGGTGCGTTGTCACCAGGGAGGACGAGCACGCCGTGTCCACGGTCATGCTCGGCCCCCACAGGTCCAGCGCATGAGCGATCCGGTTGGACAGCAAAGTCTGAGACGCACTGAACGCGGCGAAGTTGTTGATCTTCTCAAGGTTGCGGGCGAGTGCCCGGCTGACCATGTTGTCGTTCATGAAGCCGCCGATGAACGTTCCCACTTTGCCGCCCAACGCTTTTCCAGCGATGCCCGCGTCGTCGAGTGCCTCCCACGAGGTTTCGAGAAGGAGCCGCTGCTGTGGGTCCAGGACGGCGGCCTCGCGGTGCGAGATCCCAAAGAAGTCCGCGTCGAACCGCCGGAATCCTTGGGTCAGGAAGCTGCCGCGCCGGGTGTACATCCGGCCCGGGGTGTCAGGGTCGGGGTCGTAGTACTTGTCCGCATCCCACCGATCCTTCGGGATATCGGCCACGGCGTCGCCTCTGCGCAATACGAACTCCCAGAAGGAATCCGCGTCTTCAATGCCCCCGGGGAACCTGCATCCAATGCCAATAATGGCCACCGCGACCAATGCTCTGCCCTCTCCTAGTTACTGGACCGTCCGGAAACAATGGAACTTTTGCCGAAACAGCGGGACGCTCTTAACTCATCTGCAATCATCGTCACCATCAAAGAAGCTTTGCCTGCCGTGTCATCCTGTGGAATTCGCACTGTACGCGCCTGATTGGCAACACGAAGGGTGTTTCACAATGGATTTGCCGCTTCCTCCAAAGGTCGCTTGATGAGAAGCGCCTGGGTGTATCTTGTTGTGCTGGCGGTCCTTACGGTCGCGGCCGTGTTCATTCTGAAGTTGCGGTCGAGCGAGATCCCCGATGAGGCGGTGGGAACCGTGAGCCGTCTCCCTGTACTCGGCAGCCTCTCCGAGCGGACCATCCAGTACGAAGCCATCGGGCCCGCCGGGACGCCGGCGACGGTGTCCTATCTTGATGACAACGGCCACAACCAGAATGTCGGCGCGGTCCTGCCATGGCAGGAGGCGCTGCGCACCGTGGAGCCCTCCCTGGTGACCAGCATGGTCGTGCAATCCAATGCCGCTGGCGTCGGATGCCGGATCACCGTCAACGGACAGGTCCGCGATGAACAAGTCGCGACGGCCACCGGCGGTATCGCCAGTTGCAAAGTGCAAGTCGCATGACCGCAGACGAGGCCGAAGCGGATACCGGCCCGATACCCGCTCCCGGCACACCTGCCGCGCCTGCCGCAGCTGATGGGTTCGCCGCCCGATCGCGCGCCTTCGGTCGCCGAGTGCGCGGGGAATTCTCGGTGCCGTTCCGTCGTGAGACCTACGCGGGCACCGAACAGCACCGACCCCTGTACGCCCGACTGCTGTATGGACTCTCCATACCCATTGTTGTCCTATGGGTATTACTCGCGTGCGGGCTCAATGCCGCAGGCCCTCAGTTGGAGAAGGTGATTGAGGGACACGCCCTGTCCTTCTTGCCCGATCAGGCCTCGTCGGTGCAGGCACTGTCCAACATGGGCAAGTATTTTGGCAACGGCGGTACGAACAACTTCGTCGCGGTGCTCGCCGAGGGCGACCAGCCGTTCGGCGCGGAGATGCACCGCTACTACGCGAACCTGATGGAGAAGTTCAAGGCCGACAAGAAACACGTCATCACGACGATCGACCTATGGTCCGACCCATCGTTTGCTCCGGCGTTCGAAAGCCAGGATCGGAAGGCCTCCTTCAGCTACCTCAACCTGGGTGGCAACATGGGCACCGCGCTGGCCATGGAATCCACTCAGGCCGTGCGCGACATCGTCAAGGCGTATCCGCCGCCGGACGGCGTCAAGATCTACGTGACCGGTCCATCCGCGGTCGTGAACGACGAGCTGCTCGCGATCAACCGATCGATCCTGCCGATCATCTTCGCCTGCGCCATTTGCATCACCATCATCATGTCGTTGACTTACCGCTCGCTATTCACGGCCGCGATGCCACTGCTCGTAGTGGCCGTCGCTCTGGTCACGGCCCGGCCGATCGTCGCCCTTCTCGGCCAGCACGAGATCATCGGCATTTCCATATTCGCGTCAAGCCTGCTCGCCGGAATCGTGCTGGGCGCGGGGACCGACTACGGCATCTTCCTGCTCGGCAGATATCAGGAGGCACGACGAGCCGGCCAGGACCCGACCACGGCGTACTACACCGCACTGAAAAGCGTGCAGCGCATCATCTTCGCCTCGGGGCTGACCGTGGCGGGCGCGACCGCGTGCATGACGCTGACCAGACTCGCCGCTTTTTCCACCTCCGGTCTGCCCTGCACCATCGGCATCCTCACCGCACTTGCCGCGGCGCTGACCCTTGGCCCCGCACTGCTCGCGATCGGATGCAGGCTCGGACTGTACGAACCGCGCGGAGAGCGCGCCGTCCGGCGCTGGCGGCGCATCGCCACCCACGTGGTCCGCTGGCCGGGTCCGGTGCTCGCCGGCAGCCTCGCCGTGCTGGCACTCGCGATTCTTGTGCTGCCAACCTATGTGATCAGTTACAACGAGCGTGCGGCCCAACCGGCCAACACCGAGGCGAACCTGGGTCTCGATGCCGCGGATCGGCACTTGCCGCCCAATCTGCTGAACCCGAATCTGCTCTTCGTCGAGTCCGATCACGACATGCGCAACTCCGCCGACCTGATCGCACTCGCGAAGCTGACGAACGCCGTCTACTCCGTGGAAGGCGTCCAGGCGGTGCAAGGCATCACCCGCCCGCTCATCACGCCACTTCCCCAAGGCACCCTGACCTATCAGGGCGGATACATCGGCGAACGGATGTCCCAGATAGCCGAGATGGTGAGCACGCAGCTCAACGGCATCGCCAGAATCACCGGTCAGATCGATCAGCTGTCCGTGGGGGTCAAGGTGGTGCTCAAAGACCTTGAGGTAACCCAGCGCGCGGTCGAGCTGCCCGGCGGCACCGGCGCAGCCACCCGGCAACGTCTCATTGAGCTGTTGAAGGTGGCGAAAGGGATCCATAACGAAATGCAGCCGCTCGTCGCGGATGGCATCGACGCGGCGGGCCAGCTCGTCGACATGGTTCCCGACTGCAAGCAGCTCCTCCCCTGCAACGCCGCGCTCACCGGTCTGGCCGTCCTCGACGGACTCAATCAGACGGGGGGACGCAAGTTCGAGGACATCGTGGACGCGTCCCGCGTCGCCTCGGAATCATTGCCCAACTTGGTGGCCCAGGTCCGGCTGCTGGACCGTTTTCTCGCCGACTCGCAACGCACACTGACGCCGATCCGCGGCATGGCGGACTCGCTGCTGGTGCAGATGAACGAAGTCACCCAGTTCCTACGAGAGATCGCCGACACCTATATGAAGGGAGACCCGAGCGGGTACTTCTTCCTTCCGAGCCAGGCCTTCGAATCCCCGTTGTTCCAATCCGCGCTCTCCGTCTTCTTCTCTCCGGACGGCAAGATCACCCGCATGCTCGTCATGGGTGACGTGAATTCGTTCAGCCGCGAGAGCATGGACTACAGCGCAAAGATCGTCCCCGCGGCCAAGGCGGCGCTCAAGGGCACGTCACTCGGCGGGAGCACGGTGAGCATCGGAGGAGCCGGCGGCACGCTGCTCAACATCGCGGCCTTCGCGAAGGAGGATTTCCTCACCAGTGCGGTCGCGGCGTTCGCCTTCGTGTTCTGCGTCGTGCTGCTGTTGTTGCGCAGCTTCGTCGCCGCGGTCGCCGTCGTGGGCACCGTGGGACTGTCCTTTCTTTCCGCGTGGGGGCTCAGTGTCGCCATCTGGCAGTACGGCATCGGTCTGCCTTTGCACTGGGCCGTCGCACCGTGTTCCTTCATCTTCCTTGTCGCGGTCGGCGCCGATTACAACTTGTTGCTCGTGGCCCGGTTCAAGGAAGAGCTCCGCGCCGGGATAAAAACCGGGATCATCCGCGCCATGGTGGGGACGGGCAGCGTGGTCACCACCGCGGGCCTGATCTTCGGCTTCACGATGTTCGCGTTGATCGCGGGTTACTCGAGCACGCTCGCGCAGATCGGCACGACCGTCGGCGTCGGACTCTTGCTCGACACGCTCATCGTCCGCTCGCTCGTCATCCCCTCCATCGCGACGCTCCTGGGCCGGTGGTTCTGGTGGCCGATGCGCGTGCCGTGCCGCGCGCTGCGGGAGTCGGATCCGGCATTGGTCGGCTCAACGTCCGGCGGACACCGGACCTAGACGTGGATGCGGGGAATGTGTTGGCCACCAGAAGCGGAGACCGGTGTGAGTAGTCGTCGTCTTGATCGTCGGGCGAGTTTTACGGCGCAATCCTGCGCGGCCCAACGCGCGGCGGAAACGTTGCAGCCGCCACGGCGGCGCCTGCTCGACGATCCGTACTCACGGCATTTCATCCGCAGCCCCCTGCTACGGGCCTGTTTGATCCATCCATTGGTGGCGCGCGGTTTTATCGGAGTACTGAAATCTGTGTTCGGCGCTGCGGGTCACTTCTTCCTGGTCTTACGGGTGCGCTACACCGATGATGTCCTCGATGCCGCCATCAACGACGGTGTCGATCAGGTTGTGCTGCTGGGCGCCGGATTCGACACCACCACGTTGCGGCGGGCGGCACACGGTTCGGTCAGGATCTTCGAAGTCGACGCGCCCACCACCCAAGCGGACAAACGCGCCGTCATGGAACAGCTCCGTTCACCCGATGACAACGATCAGATCGTTTGGGTGCCCTGCGATTTCGAACACGACGTATTGCGCGAAAGACTCCTCGCCCACGGATTCGATCCCACCCGGCCGAGCCTGTTCATCTGGCTCGGTGTGACTGCCTACCTCACCCAGGACGCACTGGACGCGACACTTGCCGACCTCGCGACGGTCTGCGCGCCCGGGAGCCTGCTGGTTTTCGACTACCTCGACACCAGTGTCGTCACCGGTGGAGACAGCAAGTCTGTACGCGCCCGACTGTGGACCGAGGCGGCCGCACGTTTTGGCGAGCCATACCTGACGGGCCTCACCGCGGGTGACGCCGACGCACTGCTGGCCTCGCATGGGTTCCAGTGCCAAAAGCACCTGACCACACGCGAACTACTGCAGCGGTACGCACCGACCTATGCCAGCCGATCGCCCGCCGATGGCCGGGCAGCTATCACCACGGCACAGCGCGCCTAACTCGGGCAATCGTGATACCCCGCCACGCGTCGCAGACGCAAAGCGGTGACCGCCACAACGGCGTTCACCAGCTATAATGAGGGCCACAACCTGCGCGAACAGGGAACTAATGGCGCGGGTACGGCGTTGAGGTAGACAGCCACCAGCAATTCGAGCGCGGGATCCGATCCGCAGAGACCCGCAGTGAAGAGGAGATGTACACATGGCAGATCGTGTTCTACGGGGCAGCCGACTCGGCGCCGTCAGCTACGAAACCGATCGTGACCACGACCTGGCGCCCCGCCGCATGGCTCGCTACCGCACCGACAACGGTGAAGAGTTCGACGTTCCCTTCGCCCACGATGCCGAGATCCCTGCCAACTGGGCGTGCCGCAATGGCCTGGAAGGCACCCTCCTCGACGGCGATGTGCCCGAGCCCAAGAAGGTCAAGCCCCCCCGTACGCACTGGGACATGCTCCTGGAGCGCCGCAGCGTTGAGGAACTCGACGAGCTGCTCAAGGAGCGTCTGGAACTGATCAAGGGCCGTCGCAGGGGCTAGGGCGCGGCAGCGTAACTCGCCTGATGAGTGCCTCCGGCAGATCCGTCGCGGGTTCGGCAGTTCTCATCACCGGTGCCGGCAGCGGCATGGGGAAGGCAACTGCCCGGGTTTTCGCCGAGGACGGCGCGTTTGTGGCGGTCACCGATCTTCGGTTGGAGGACGCACAGGCGGTCGCCGCTGAGATCGGCGATTCCGCCGCCCCTTGGGCACTGGATGTCACCGATGATGCCCAGATCACCGAGGTGGTGACGGCCGTCGCCGAGCGATTCGGCCGGCTGGACATTGTGGTGAACAACGCCGGTTTCGCGGCATTCAGGTCCCTCGATGACCCCGATTACGGCGAGACCTGGGCGCGCTCACTGGCCGTTCATCTGACCGCACCCCAACGGATTGTCCGTGCGGCGCTTCCGTTCCTGCGTAACTCCCCTGCCCCGCGCGTGGTGAACATCGCCTCCACGGAGGCTCTCGGCGCCACCCCGTACGACAGCCCATATGTCGCGGCCAAGTCCGGCCTGGCTGGTCTGACCAGGAGTTTGGCCGTCGACCTTGGACGCGACGGCATCACGGTGAACTGCATCTGCCCAGGGCCGATCGATACCGCGATGACGGCAGCGATCTCCTCCGAAGACAAAGACACCTATGCCCGCCGGCGCACCGCGCTACGGCGCTACGGTCGCGCCGAGGAAGTGGCACACATGACCTTGAGCCTGTGCCTGCCGGCCGCGTCCTATCTCACCGGCACGGTCATTCCCGTCGACGGCGGCCTGATGGCCCGCAACGCGTGAAGGCTGAGTACCTCAGCGATTGATGCCGCGCGCCCGATCGAGGCGACTGCTGATACCCCATTTGGTGACCTTGACCAGGGCCTCGTTGATGATCGATCCGCTCATCTTGGATTCACCGATGGCGCGTTCGGTGAAGGTGATCGGCACCTCGGCAACCTCGAAACCGTGCGCGATGGTGCGCAGAGTGAGGTCGATCTGGAAGCAGTAGCCGTGTGATTCGACGGCCGCCAGATCCAGCTTTTCGAGCACCTCACGCCGGTACGCGCGGTATCCCGCAGTGATGTCGTGGGGCTTGACGCCCAGCACCAGCCGCGCATAGACGTTCGCGCTGCGGGATAGCACCAACCGCCGCCAGGGCCAGTTGACGACGGTGCCCCCGGGGACGTAGCGAGAACCGATCGCCAGATCGGCTCCAGCGTCGACGGCATCGAGCAGCCGCGACAGCTGTTCAGGAGCGTGACTGCCGTCGGCGTCCATCTCCACCAGCACCGAATACTGACGGGCCAGGCCCCAACCGAAGCCGGCAATGTAGGCGGCTCCCAGGCCACCCTTTTCCTTGCGATGCATGACGTGCACGCGATCCGGGTCGGCAAGCGCGGCCTCGTCAGCAAGTTCACCGGTGCCGTCAGGGCTGCCGTCATCGACGATCAGCACATGGACATCGGGTTGCGCCTTGTGCAGCCGACCAAGGATCAGCGGGAGATTCTCCCGCTCGTTGTACGTCGGAATGATCACCAGGGTCCGGGCGCTCGGACGTTCGGTCACGGGATCCACTCCGGTCAGGTCTCCTTAATCGGTGAGGCCGGCTCTACCTCACGTTCCGGCCTCTTCAGCCCTCCATTGTGCAGTATCGCCAGGCCAGCCGAGGCCAGGACGGCAAGTCCAGCGATCACAGCAAGTGCCCATTCGATCCAGGGACCCCATTGTGTGGCGGGTGTCAGGTCGTCGTGCAGTCGCACTTGCATGTCGATGTACGCCGGTTCGAAAAACTTGGTGCGGCCCGCGTCGACACCATCGGGAGAGATAAATGCGCTGATCCCGGTGGTGCCGACGACGATGACCTCCCGGTCGTGCTCGACCGCCCGAACCTTGGAGATGGCCAGCTGCTGTTCACTCATCGCACTGCCGAACAGGGCGTTGTTGCTCGGCACCGCCAGAATTTGGGCACCGTTGAGGGTGGACAGCCGCGCTGCCCTGTCGAACAGGACCTCCCAGCACGTCGTCACACCGATCTTCACTCCACCGGCGGTGACGACACCGTTGCCGTCTCCCGGCACGAAGTACCCGGCGCGGTCGGCGTACTCCGAGAAGTGCGCGAAGAAACTCCGCCACGGCAGATACTCTCCGAACGGCTGCACGATCTGCTTGTCATGACGTTCCCCCGGGCCGGTGTTCGGATCCCACACGATGATCGAATTGATCGATTTGGGCTGTTCGGGGGTGGAATCGGGGTGCCGCAGCACGCCGCCGACCAGGATGGGCACACCGATGGCCTGTGATGCCTCGGTGATGGCCTCGGCCGCGTCGGCGTTGCGGATCGGATCGATATCCGAGGAGTTCTCCGGCCACACGACGAACTGAGGTGCCGGAGCCTTGCCCGCCTTCACGTCCTGGGCCAGCAGGAGGGTTTCCTTGACGTGGTAGTCGAGCACAGCGCGGCGTTGAGCGTTGAAATCGAGCCCCAAACGCGGAACGTTCCCCTGCACCGCGGCGACGGTGACGGTCCGACCATCCGTGGCGCCGTGGCTCGCGTGCCGAACCTGCTGCCAGCTCACCGCCATGGCGAACAGCACAAGACACACGCAGGCTCCGGGCAGCAGCACCGAGGGCATCGGCCGGGCGCCGTCCGGACCCAAGGATGGGCTTCGCCACCAGCGGTACATCTCGATACCGAGTGCGGTCACCGCGAAGGCCCCCAGGGCAACCATGAAGGACACCAACGGCGCTCCCCCGTATCGCGCCAGGCTCAGCATTGGACCGTCGCCCTGCCCGAAAGCGATACGGCCCCAAGGGAACCCGCCAAACGGAACGCTCGCTTTACCCCATTCGGCAGCGGACCACGCGGCGGCGAACCACAGCGGCCAACCCGGCAGGTTCCGCACGGCGACCGCCAAGACACCGAATAGGGCCACCCAGGTCGCACAGAGCAAGGACAGCGCCAGCCACGGGACGGCGCCGACCAGCTGGCCTGTCCAGGGCAGCAGCGGGATGTAAAACGCGAGACCGAACAGCAGGCCGTACCCGAGCCCGCCGCGCAACCTGGTCTTCGGCGACCACAACACCAATCCCAGGATCGACAGTGCCGGGAACGCGGCCCACCAGTAACCCCACGGCGGGAAGCTCGCACACAATGCGAGGCCCCCGATCAACGCCGCGCCCTGACGGGTCGCCGCGCGCAGCCAGGCCGTGCCGAACGCGACAGCGCGTGCACGCACCGCACCGGCGAAGGCCGCACCGCGTGAGGGACCGGCGTTGCCCGGAGCCTGCGGCTCCTCGTCTACCGGAACGTTGGCCTCCACACCGCGATCCGCGATGTCCTCGCCAACAGTCTCGTCAACGGATTCGCCGACAGCTTCTTCAGCCATGGATCACCGTGCCGCGGTGCACGGTCCGGAGGCATGTGGGGAGCACAGCAGCGGCGTCCGATAAGTCCGGCAGGGCCGGGACCCGCGAGCGCGGGTCCGTGGACCACCGCTGCACTCCCGGTTGGCTGGTGTTGATGGTCAAGTCCCCTGTCTCCCAAACCGCATAGCTGGCAGGCGCTCCCGGCGTCAACGTGCCGGTCGCGCCGTCATGAACGCCCTGCGCACGCCAGCCGCCCCGGGTCGCGGCACCGAATGCCGCGCGGACCGAAACGGAACTGCTTGCGGTGCGGTGATGTGCCGCTGCCCGCACCGTCACCCACGGATCCATGGGCGCGACAGGGGCATCAGAACCGAACGCGAGAGGCACGCCTTGGGATGCTAACAGCGCCAGCGGGTTTAGCTGAGCACCTCGGTCCGGGCCGAGTCGTTCCGCATACATGCCATCTGGGCCACCCCAGAGAGCATCAAATGCCGGTTGCACGCTGGCAATCACCCCGAGGCGACCGAGTTGCTCGGCCTGTGCCGCGGAGACCATTTCGAGGTGCTCAAGACGATGTCCACACCGAGCCACCGCCGGCACGCCATAACGGTCGGCGACACGGCCCAGCGCGTCGATCACCTGAGTGACGGCGGCGTCGCCGATCACGTGGAACCCTGCGGCGATGCCGGCCTGCGTGCACGAGTCCAGATGCGTCTCAACCGTTTCAGCGTCCAGATGCATCGTGCCGCAGGTGTGCGGCGCATCGTGATACGGCTCCTGCAGCCAGGCGGTATGCGATCCCAGCGCGCCGTCGACGAAGAGGTCACCGGCCAGACCGGCAGCCCCCGTCGAGGCGATGAGCTCGCGCGCGTGATCGGGGTCGCGGGCTGGCTCACCCCAGTATCCGGTGACCTGCACGCCATGCTCGGTGGCCAACAGCTCCCGGAAATCATCCAGCCCACCGATCTCGGGCCCGCCGCATTCGTGCACCGACACCAGGCCCAGCGATGCCGCGCTGTCGAGGGCCGCGCGCCGTGCCCGCGCCCGCCCGTTGACGGAGAGCGCACCGCGGGCGTGTGCCCGCAATAGGTGGTGAGCCGCCCCGGCCAGCGGACGCTCGGGGTGAAATCCCGTGGCATCGGCAAGTCCCGGTACCTGCCGGCGCAGCGCCGTCGACGCCGCGGCCGAGTGCACATCAATACGGGTGAGGTAAACGGCCCGGCCGGGTGCTGTCGCGTCCAGTTCGGCGGTGCTCAGCGGTTCCCGATCCGGCCATCGCGATTCGTCCCAGCCGTGTCCCCAGATCACCTCATCGGCATGCTCACCGGCGTACGCGGCCAGTCGGGCCAGGCATTGCTCGCGTGAGGTCATGTCGGACAGGTCGAGCCCGATGATGGACAGCCCCAGAGCGGTGAGGTGAACGTGGGCGTCGACGAACGCGGGCGCGACGAAGGCACCCTCCAGGTCGACGATGTCGGCGCCGGGGAACTCTGCGCGACCAAGGTCGTCCTCGCCGATCCAGCTGATGATATCGCCGGTCACGGCCATGGCGGTCGCCGCCGGATGCGACGGGCTATGCACGCGCGCGTTGACGAGCAGTTGAGTCTGCACTCGGTAATTCTGCCGGGTTCGAGGGACGTCTACGCAGGCAGGTCGTGGCCGGGACGGTACCTGGAGGTCTGCTCGCCTGAATCTTCCGCCACGTCGACGACCTCACCATCGATGTAGTCGACGGTGCTCGGCCGCGTTCGGCTGGCCTGAAACGCGCCGTATCCGGCGGGAATGACGGTGATGAGGGGCGCGCGCCGGCTCAGCTGCCGTGCCGCGACGAGGGTCAGCACCGGCCGCAGGACGGCACGGGTCGGGGGCAACAGCATGAGCAGCCCAATAGCCGAGGACACCAGCCCCGGGATCACCACCGCGACAGTTCCGAGCGCGATGAGCGCACCGTCCGCGACGGCGCCCCCGGGGGATCGCACTCCCCGCCGCAGCTGATCCACGGCGCGCCGGGCCTGCGAGCCCGCGAGTATCAGACCAACGACAAAGGCCGCGGCGACGGCGATGATGGTCCAGCCGATGCCCACCGCCGAGGTCAACGCCACCAGGGCGGACACCTCGACGATCACATACAGGAGAAACAGGCCTGGCCACATACCCGGACAACGCACCGGCCCGTCGCCGGGTTCCCGGTTCGGCGTTCCGGGTCAGGCGGTGATGGCTAGCCCGATGGTGCCGCTGGTGCCTCGACGCAGCACGCTGGCCTTGACCAGCACCCACCCCAGCAGGCCGTACTTCCGGGTGATGGCCGCCCGCGCCCGCTCGGTCCCGTCGGGGTCCAGGACTCGTGCGGTGCCCTCGATCTCGCCGCTGCGGACCTTGCCACGCACATCGCAGACGGCCAGCGTTACGCGCGGGGTATTGCGGATCCGGCGCACCTTCCAGGAGTTGGCTTCCGTCCACACGAGAAGCTCGCCGTCCTCGGGTGCCGCCCACACCGCGGCCGGTTTGGCGTGACCGTCCTTGGTGTAGGTGGTCAACAGGACATATTTGGCGGCACAGACGTCGTCGAATGTCGGCACCGGGAGGTTCGCACCCATGCCGATCAGTCTAGGAACCTCACAGCGTTTCCGGCGCGCCGAGCGTCACCGAAATACCGACTCTGGCGCCGTTGCGCCGGTCCAACCACGCCGTCACGATCCGGCTGGGTAGTCCGTACCGTTTGACCACCGCCTCCCGGATACGCGCCACCGAGGCCGGATCCTCGACGATCACCGCAGTGGCATCGGCAACCGGACTGATCACCCGGCCGCGCTGCGTGCAGACGGCCACTCTCACCTTCCGGTCTCGCCGGATCCTTCGGACCTTCCAGGTGTTCGCACTCGTGGTCAGCAAGAGCTCATCGCCCTCGGCGACGAAGCCCATCGGAGTTGGCTTGGGCACACCATCTTTGGTGAATGTGGTCAACAGAATGTAGCGGCCGGCCGCTACGGTGCCGATGTCCAAGCCGATATTCCGGGCCATGCTCCGATGCTACGACTCCAGCTCGCCCTCGGTCTCCAAGAACACTGAGCGCAAATCACTCAAAACTTGCTGATCCGGGTTCTCCCACAGGCCCCGACTGGCCGCCTCCAGCAACCTCTCGGCAATGCCATGAAGCGCCCACGGGTTGGACTGCTGCATGAACTTGCGGTTCTGCTCATCGAGCACATAGCTGTTGGTGAGTTGCTCGTACATCCAGTCGGCCATCACATTCGCGGTGGCGTCGTACCCGAACAGGTAGTCGACGGTGGCCGCCATTTCGAACGCGCCCTTGTAACCGTGCCGGCGCATCGCCTCCAGCCACCGCGGATTGACCACACGTGCACGGAAAACTCTTGTGGTTTCTTCAGATAACGTGCGGGTACGCACAGCGTCCGGTCGGGTGTTGTCACCGATATACGCCGCCGGAGCCTTACCAGTGAGTGCGCGCACCGCGGCGACCATGCCGCCGTGGTACTGGAAGTAGTCGTCCGAATCGGCAATATCGTGTTCGCGGGTGTCGGTGTTCTTCGCCGCGACCGCGATCCGGCGATACTGGTGACGCATATCTTCACTCGCGGCGGCACCATCCAATCCACGACCATAAGCGAATCCGCCCCACGCGGTGTAGACCTGCTCCAAATCCGAGTCGTTGCGCCAGTTTTGGCTATCGATCAGCTGAAGTAGTCCTGCGCCATAAGTGCCGGGCTTGGAACCGAAGATGCGCATGGTGGCGCGTCGCCAATCCCCATGCTCGGCGCGATCCAATTCGGCATGCGCCCGCAGATAGTTCTGCTCCGCGGGTTCATCGAGACCCGCCACCAGCGCGACCGCGTCATCGAGCATGGTCACCACATGCGGGAAGGCGTCGCGGAAGAATCCGGAAATGCGCACCGTGACATCGATCCGTGGGCGCCCGAGTTCTGCCAGGGAGATCGCCTCCAGGCTCACCACGCGCCGGGAGGCCTCATCCCACACTGGCCGAACACCCAGGAGTGCAAGAACTTCGGCGATATCGTCACCGGAGGTCCGCATCGCCGAGGTACCCCATATCGAAAGACCTACAGACCGCGGCCAATCTCCATAGTCGGTGCGGTATCGCTCCAGCAGCGAGTCCGCCATGGCCTGCCCGGTCTCCCAGGCCAGCTTCGACGGCACCGCCTTGGGGTCCACCGAGTAGAAATTGCGCCCGGTAGGCAGCACGTTGACAAGCCCCCGCAGCGGCGAGCCGGAGGGCCCAGCCTCGATGAACCGGCCGTCCAGAGCGCGCAGGATCGCGTCAATCTCGCCGTTGGTTCCGTCCAGCCTGGGCACTACCTCGGCCGCCGCGAACCGCAGGATCTGCGCGACCTGAGGGTCATCGGTGAGATCGTCCACCGCGCCGGGATTCCAGCCCGTAGCCTGCAGCGCCGTCAGCAGCGAATGCGCCTGCTGGTCAATCTCATCGACGCGCCCACGGTCGTCGGTGCCGTCCTCGGCCAGTCCGAGCGCCTGACGCAATCCGGGTACCGATTGTTCACCGGCCCACATCTGTCGGGCACGCAGGATCGACAGCACCAGATCAACCTGAGCTCCCCCGATGGGCGCGCTGCCCAGAATGTGCAGGCCGTCGCGGATTTGCACATCTTTGATCTCACAGAGCCATCCGTCGACATGCAGCAACATGTCATCGAAGACGTCCTCGTCGGGGCGCTCCTGCAGCCCCAGGTCGTGATCCATCTTCGCCGCACGCATCAGCGTCCAGATCTGCTGGCGGATTGCCGGCAGTTTCGCCGGGTCCAGCGCCGAGATGTTCGCGTGCTCATCGAGCAGTTGCTCCAAACGCGCTATATCCCCATAGGTTTCGGCGCGGGCCATGGGCGGGATGAGGTGGTCGACCAGGGTCGCGTGCGCGCGCCTTTTGGCCTGAGTGCCCTCGCCCGGATCGTTTACCAGGAAAGGGTAGATGAGCGGCAGATCACCGATCGCAGCATCAGTAGCACAATCTGCCGACAGGCCAACGGTTTTCCCGGGCAGCCACTCCAGATTGCCATGCTTGCCCAGGTGTACCAGAGCATCGGCGCCGAACCCGCCCTCCTCGCGTCCGGCCGACAGCCAGCGGTACGCGGCGAGGTAATGGTGACTGGGTGGCAGGTCGGGGTCGTGGTAGATGGCTACCGGATTCTCCCCGAATCCACGCGGCGGCTGTACGAGAAGCAAGATATTGCCTGCTTGCAACGCCGCAATCACAATATCGCCGTCGGGGTTGACGCTGGTGTCGACGAATAGTTCTCCCGGTGGTGGGCCCCAGTGTTCGACCACCTGCTCGGCGAGCCCGGGCGCCAGCCGCGCGAACCACTCCCGGTACTGTCGCGCGGGTACACGAATTGGGTTGCCCGCCAGCTGTTCCGCGGTCAACCAGTCCGGATCTTGGCCGCCCCGTTCGATGAGCGCATGAATCAGCGTGTCCCCGTCGCCGTCCGTCGCGGGCCGACCGGTAGCGGGCAGTCCGGGGATGTCACCGTCGGCGCCCACGTCATAGCCCGCCGCACGCATCGCTGTCAGCAGCGCCACCGCGCTCGCCGGGGTGTCCAGTCCCACCGCGTTGCCGATCCTGGCGTGCTTGGTGGGATACGCGGAGAACACCACCGCTATCCGACGCTCGCCGGCGGGGATGGATCGAAGCTTTGCGTGCCGCAGTGCGATACCGGCCACCCGTGCGCAACGCTCCGCGTCGGGAACGTAGGTGATAAGGCCGTCGCTGTCGATCTCCTTGAACGAGAAGGGCACGGTGATGATGCGTCCGTCGAATTCGGGAACCGCGACCTGGGTGGCGACGTCCAACGGGCTCATACCGTCGTCGTTGGCGTCCCAATCATCGCGGGGGCTGGTCAGGCACAACCCCTGCAGGATTGGGATATCTAAGGCCGCAAGGTGGCCGACATTCCACTCGTCGTCGGCTCCGCCGGCCCCCACTGCCGCGGGAGTCGCACCACCGGCGGCCAGCACGGTGACCACCATGGCGTCGGCGGCCGCCAGGGTCTGCAGAAGCTCCGCCGGCGCGGTCCGCAGCGAGGCGCAATACACCGGAAGCGCCCGTCCTCCAAGGTTTTCAATGGCGGTGCAGAGAGCCTCGATGTACGCGGTGTTTCCGGCCAGCTGCTGAGCGCGGTAGTACAGGACCGCGATGGTGGGACCGTCGACATTCCGGGCGGTACGCTGTAGCACCCCCCAGGCGGGGTTTGTCGTCGGCGGTTCGAAGCCGATTCCCGTCATCAGCACGGTGTCGGACAAGAAGGCGTGCAGCTGCTGCAGATTCGCCGTCCCACCCTCGGCCAGGTACCGGTGCACTTGTAGGGCCACGCCGCCCGGGACGGTCGAACATTCCATGAGCTCGGCATCGGGAGCCTGCTCACCGGAGACCACGACGGCCGGCACACCGGAGGCGATGACGGCATCGATGCCCTCTTCCCAACCGCGACGGCCACCAAGAAGCCGAACAACCACCGTCCCCATCCCGTCCAGCAGGGCCGGCAGGTCGTCGACGTGGATACGAGAAGGGTTGGCCCATCGATAGTTCGCACCACTGGCACGCGCACTCAGCAGGTCGGTGTCGGATGTCGACAGGATCAGGATCGGGGCATTGCTCACAGGACATTCGTACCGTAGTCCTACGGTGAGTAGGTGACCCGCTCCAGCCCAGACGACGCGTGCCCCGGCGCGCTGCGTCTACACGAGGCTGCCGATGGAGCGTTGGCACGCATCCGGCTGCCCGGCGGAATGGTCACGTCAGCGCAGTTGGCCGCGTTGGCGAAGGCGGCCGGCGACTATGGCGCGCCGGTATTGGAACTGACCTCCCGCGGCAATGTTCAGCTGCGATCGATCCGTGATGCGGATGCGGTGGGCACCCTCTTATCGGAGGCCGGGCTGCTGCCGTCGCCGAGCCATGAACGGGTACGCAACATCGTGGCCTCACCGCTGTCGGGTCGGTCCGGCGACTTTCCCGATGTGCGTCCGCTGGTCGTCGCGCTGGACCGCGGGCTGATCTCTGCTCCCGTTCTCGCCGACCTGCCGGGGCGTTTTTTGTTCAGCCTCGATGACGGGCGGGGCGATATGACGGCCATGGGGGCCGATATCGGACTGCGGCATTACCCAGGTGGATGGCGACTGATTCTCGACGGCCGCACCACGTCAGTGTGCATCGACGACCCAGATGCCGCCGTGGAACGCGTGCTCGCGATCGCGCAGGCGTTCGTGCACATCCGCGGGAACGCGTGGCGCGTGGCGGAGCTGCCGGACGCGGCGGAGACCCTTGCTCAGGCGATCGGCGCGACGCTGATCGAAGGCCCACCTCATCCGACGGCCACGGTACGTGCACCCGTGGGATGGATCGAGCAGCCTTCCTCGGGTAACTCTGCCAGCGACATGGTGACACTGGGCGCCGCGGTTCCGTTGGGTCAGCTACCGGCGAGAGTGGCCGCGCTGTTGGCGGCGGCCGAAAAACCTGTCGTCATCACCCCGTGGCGATCTGTACTGCTGTGCGATCTGCCCCACGAAGACGCCGACGTGGTACTGCGGGTGCTGGCGCCTTTGGGCCTGGTGTTCGACGAACGCTCCCCCTGGCTCAATGCCAGTTCATGCACCGGACTACCCGGATGTGGGCGCTCGCGGGCCGACGTGCACGCCGATGTGCGACTCGAAGTCGCCGAGGAGATCGCCAGCGGAATCCATTCCCCGGTGCATCGGCACTGGGTTGGCTGTCCACGCGCCTGCGGCTCCCCCGCCACAGGCCAGGTGCTGGTGGCGACGGAGCTGGGTTATCGGCCGCTGGAGCGGCACCCGTAGGGTGAGCGCGTGCTTGACTACGTGCGAGACGGAGCCGAGATCTATCGGCAATCGTTCGCGACCATCAGGGCTGAGGCCGATCTGTCGGCATTCCCCGACGACGTCGCGCGCGTGGTGGTCCGGCTCATTCACACCTGCGGGCAGGTGGATCTGCCCGGCGAGATCGCCTTCTCCCCCGACGTGGTGACACGCACCCGGGCGTCCCTGGACGCCGGTGCCCCGATCCTGTGTGATTCGTCGATGGTCGCAGCCGGGATCACCCGCCTGCGCCTCCCCGCCGACAACGAGGTGGTGTCCCTGGTGGCCGATCCGCGCGCCGCGGAATTGGCCCAGCGCACCGGAACCACAAGATCGGCTGCCGCCGTGGACCTCTGGGCCGATCGGTTGCCCGGATCGGTCGCCGCGATCGGGAATGCCCCCACCGCGCTGTTCCGCATCCTCGAACTCATCGACGAAGGGGTTGCTCCCCCGGTGGCCGTCCTGGGCGGCCCGGTCGGTTTCGTCGGCTCGGCACAGTCCAAACAGGAGCTGATCGACCGTCCGCGTGGCATGGACTACCTCCTGGTACGGGGTCGGCGGGGCGGCAGCGCGATGGCCGCCGCCGCGGTGAACGCGATGGCGAGCGATAAGGAATGAGTAGAGGAACCCTGTGGGGCGTGGGCCTGGGCCCCGGCGATCCCGAGCTGGTGACCGTCAAGGCGGCGCGAGTGATCGGCGAGGCCGATGTGGTGGCGTTCCACAGCGCACGGCATGGGCGCAGCATTGCCCGCTCGATCGCGCAGCCGTATCTGCGGCCCGGCCAGCTTGAGGAGCATCTGGTCTACCCGGTCACCACCGAGACGACCGAGCACCCGGGCGGATACCGCGGCGCGATCGATGATTTCTACGAAGAGTCCGCGAATCGGATTGCCGCCCACTTGGATTCGGGCCGCAATGTGGTATTGCTCGCCGAGGGCGATCCGCTGTTCTACAGCTCGTACATGCACATGCACCGCCGTCTGACCGACAGATTCGATGCGGTCATCATCCCCGGTGTGACGTCGGTCAGCGCCGCGTCCGCGGCGACGGGGACGCCCTTGGTCGAGGGCGACGAGATTCTCACCGTCATCCCCGGCACTCTGCCGGCCGACGAAATCGCCCGCAGACTCGGCGATTCGGATGCCGCGGTCATCATGAAACTGGGCCGCTCGTATGGCGCCGTGCGACAGGCATTGGACACCGCCGGCGTGCTCGATCGCGCCTACTACGTAGAGCGGGCCAGCACCACGGAGCAGCGGGTGCTTCCCGCCGCCGATGTCGACCCGTCCTCGGTGCCGTACTTCTCACTGGTCCTGGTTCCCGGGGCGCAACCCATCACCGACACCCGGCTCGACGAGATGGTGACGGTGGTCGGATTGGGCCCGGGCCATCACGACTGGACCACCACCGAGGTCCGTCAGGAACTGGCGCGCGCCACCGATCTCATCGGCTACGGCCCGTACCTGGATCGCATCCCCGCCCGGGACGGCCAGGTTCGTCACGCCAGCGACAACCGCGACGAACCCGCACGCGCCGAACTGGCCTTCAAGCTCGCGGCGGGCGGGCGCCGGGTGGCCGTCGTGTCCTCTGGCGACCCTGGTGTATTCGCGATGGCCGCCGCAGTGATGGAAGAGGCCCGTGCGTGGCCCGATGTCACGGTGCGGGTGCTCCCGGCGATGACGGCAGCGCAGGCCGTGGCCAGCCGGGTGGGGGCACCCCTGGGCCACGACTACGCGGTGATCTCGCTGTCCGATCGCCTCAAACCATGGGAGATCATCGAATCCCGCCTACGTGCCGCGGCGGCCGCAGATCTCGTGCTCGCCGTGTACAACCCGGCCTCGAAGTCGCGGACATGGCAGGTGGCGTCCATGCGTGATGTGCTGTTGGAACACCGCGACCCAGCGACGCCGGTCGTGTTGGGACGCGATGTCGGCGGCGCGGGAGAATCCGTGCGGGTGACGACGCTGGGTGAGCTCGACCCGTCAGCGGTGGACATGCGCACCCTGCTGATCATCGGTTCCTCGCAGACTCAGTGGCAGGACACCGATTCCGGGCCTCAGGTGTTCACGCCTCGGCGTTATCCCGCTCCGTAACCCACTGCTGCGCAGCGTCCACGGTGGTCACGGTGGTCACGTTCTCCGGTAATGCCGGCCTGTCGATCATCACGACGGGAATACCCAGCGCCGCAGCGGCTTCCAACTTGGCGGAGGTCATTGTCCCCCCACTGTTCTTGGTGACCAGAACTTCGATCTCATACTGGCGCATCAGCTCGGTTTCCTGGCCGAGCGAGTACGGCCCGCGCGACAACAACACATGATGCCGCTCGGGTAGCTCGTCGGCGGGCACCGGCTCCACCACACGGATCAGGAACCAGGCGTCCGAGAACAGAAACGCCCCGATGCTCGAGCGTCCCGAGGTCAGGAACACCCGCGAAAAACCCTGCGCCACCACCGCATCCTTGGCCTCTGCCGCCGAAGAGACCACCGTCGCATCGCCTGTCGGCCAGGGTGGGCGGCGCAGGATGAGGTGAGGGATGCCCAGCCGTCCGCAGGCCGCCACGGCGTTCTCGGTGATCGTCGCGGCGAACGGATGGGTGGCATCGACCACCGCTTCAATGTTGTTATCCAACAGCCATGTCCGCAGACCTACCTCGCCACCGAATCCTCCGACGCGCAGCTCGCCCGCCGGTACCGCCGGGTTGCGCACCCGCCCCGCGAGCGAGGTGGTGACATCGAAGCGGGGTACCAGCCGCTCGGCCAGCTGGCGCGCCTCCGCCGAACCTCCGAGGATCAAGACTCTTCTTAATGGGTGCATCAGTGCGAAGCCCCTCTACGGCGTCCCGCCGAGTACAGATAGCTGTCGGTAAAACCCTCTGCCGCAAGCACCTTCCCGACGAAAATGACCGCCGTCTTGGTGACACCCGCTTCCGTCATCTGCCCGGCGATATCCGCGAGAGTGCCGCGAAGGATGATCTCGGATGGCCAGCTGGCATACGCCACCACAGCAACCGGTGTCTGCGGCGAGTATCCCCCAGCGACGAGATCAGCCACCACGGTATCGATTTGAGCCGCCGCCAAATGCAACGCCAGGGTCGCCCCCGGCGCGGCCAGGGTGCGCAGATCTTCGCCGGCGGGCATCGCGGTGGACAACGTCGACACCCGGGTGATCGTCACGGTCTGCGCGACGCCGGGAACGGTGAGCTCGGTGCCCAACGCCGCCGCGGCGGCGGCGAAGGCCGGAACACCCGGCACGATCTCATGACCGATGCCGAGGGCATCCAGCCGGCGGCACTGCTCAGCGACGGCGCTGTACAGCGAGGGGTCACCCGAGTGCAGCCGAGCGACATCGAGTCCCTGCGCGTCGGCGCTGGATATCTCGCCGATGATCGCATCCAGGGTCAGTGGCCCGGTGTCGATGATCCGGGCGTCCGGCGGGCACACCTCCAAAAGATCACGCGGCATGATCGATCCCGCGTACAGGCAGACCGGGCACCGTTGCAGGATCCGCTGCCCGCGCACCGTGATGAGGTCGGCGGCGCCCGGTCCGGCACCGATGAAATAAACCGTCATGGCTTTTCCGCGCTCCATTGCGTGACAGGCAGCCGGGATCTCCAGCTGGTAAAACCACCGAGGGGGGCGGCATCCTCGATGCGGTACCTGCGCAGCTCTCCCCCGTGGCCGGAATACCATTGCAACAAAAGCGCTTCGGATTCCGCGGTCACTGCGTTGACGACAATGCGGCCGCCGCTCGGTAACCGATCCCAGCAGCGTTCAAGCAATCCGGGTCCGGTAACGCCGCCACCGACGAAAATCGCGTCCGGGGCCATGGCCTGCTCGAAATCCTTTGGCGCCGAGCCGAAAACCTCGATATCGACGCCAAACTTCTCCGCGTTGGCCGTGATGGCGGCCCGCCGCGACGACTCGATCTCGAAGGCCGAGGCGTTACAGCCGGCGCCACTGCGTGACCATTCGATCGCGATGCTGCCCGAGGCCGCGCCCACGTCCCACAACCGTTGGCCCGGCCGCGGCGCCAGCGACGCCAAAGTGACCGCCCGGATCTCACGCTTGGTGATCTGCCCATCGTGCTCGAACACGTCCTCGGGCAGCCCCGCGACCAGCGGCAGGACGGTGCCCTCCACCTCCGGAACATATTCGACGGCAATGACATTCAACGCGTCGCCGGGTGAATGATCCCAACCGCGGGCGGCACCGGCGAACGAACGCTCGGCCGCACCGCCCAACTGTTCCCAGACCGTCAACCGCGAGTCGCCCAGCTCGGCTCGGGTCAAGGCTCGCGCCAGGTCCCCGGGAGTGTTGGCATTGCGGCTCAGCACCACCGCCCGTCCGCCGAACCTGCGGGCGGAGTCGACCGGCGCGTTCACCAGGCTGATGATCTCGACATCGTTCACCGCCCAACCCATTCGGGCACAGGCCAACGACACACTGGATACATGCGGAAACACCCGCACCCGCTCGCCGCCAAACAGCCGGGTCAGTGTGGTGCCAACGCCATGCAACATGGGGTCACCGCTGGCAAGGACGTGGACGTCACCGAGACCGTCGAACATGGTGGGCAACGCGGGCAGCAGCGGGGAGGGCCATACTCGGCATTCGGCGGCCAGAGATTCGGCGGCCAGCAGTTCCAGCTGGCGCAATGAGCCGAAAATGACTGATGCACGCTGCAATTCATGGCGAGAACGCATCGATAGCCCGTCGACCCCGTCCGCACCTATCCCGACCACGGTAATCATCTGAGTTCGATGCTCTTCGCCCGAGGGACTCATCGCGGCATTCTGCGCCATACCGACGACGGTACCCACCGCATGACGAATGCCAACGTTCCCAGTGCTCGCGGGATCCACACGGTGCGCTTCCCGCGCCGCAGCGCCCGCACGGTCGCCTCTGCCACCTGGGGCGGTGTGCTCGCCAATGGCGCCGGGGACATGCCCGCCGCCATCCGCCCGATCACGAAGCCCGGGCGCGCGATCAACAGGTGTACGCCGGAACCGTGCAGGGCATCGGCCAGACCGCTCGCGAATCCGTCCAGTCCCGCCTTGGCGGATCCGTACACGTAATTGGCGCGCCGTACCCGCCATCCGGCGATCGACGAGAACACCACCAGCGCGCCGCGGCCGGCACCGCGCATGCGAACCGCCAACTGAGTCAGCAGGGCGACCTGTGCCACGTAATCGATGTGCACGATGGCCGCCGCATGAGCGGGATCTGTTTCCGCGCGCGTCTGGTCGCCGAGCAGCCCGAACGCGAGCACCGCCACATCGATGGCTCCCCGTCGCTCGATGATCGCGGCCAACACGGATTCGTGGGTGTCGAGCCGGTCCGCGTCGAACTCGACGCAGTCGACGGCAACGGCACCGGCGTCACGGACGCGTCGTTCCTCCTCCTGCAGGTCCTCGGCCCGGCGCGCGGCCAGAACCACGGCATTTCCCGGCGCGAGGCGCGTAGCCACCTCGAGCCCGATTTCGCTACGGCCACCGAAAATCACCACCGTCGACGGTCTTCCCGGACGCGGTTCATCCCCAAGCTGGCCGGAGTGTCGCACCGTGTCGGTCACGTCAGCGATTATGTCCTGCGCTAGCGTGAGAGTTGATGGCGAACACCCCTACGACCCGACTTACCGATGATGCGCTGGCGTTCCTCTCCGAGCGCCATCTCGCGATGCTGACCACGTTGCGGCAGGACAACAGCCCGCATGTGGTGGCCGTCGGCTTCACCTTCGACCCCGCGACTCACATCGCGCGGGTCATCACCACCGGCGGGTCGCAGAAGGCCGTCAACGCCGAGCGCGGTGGCCTCGCCGTGCTGAGTCAGGTCGACGGAGCCCGCTGGCTGTCCCTGGAGGGCACGGCCGCCGTCGTCACCGACAAGGAAGCCGTGCGCGACGCCGAACTGCGCTACGCGCAGCGTTACCGCACTCCCCGCGTCAACCCGCAGCGGGTGGTCATCGAGGTCAAGATCGAGCGGGTGCTGGGCTCCTCGGATCTGCTGAACCGCGGCGACACCCCGGCTGATTAGCGGCCGGACGGCACCACCGTCAGGCCGTGTGGCCGTGAATTCACCGACTCGCAACCGTTTTCGGTGACGATGACGATGTCCTCGATCCGCGCGCCCCACAGTCCCGGAAAGTACACGCCCGGCTCGATGCTGAAGGCCATTCCCGGCTCCAGGATCAGATCATTGCCCTCCACGATGTACGGCTCCTCGTGGACCGACAGCCCGATGCCGTGTCCGGTGCGATGCACGAACGCCTCGCCCATCCCCGCCTCGTCGAGAACACGGCGCGCGGCGGCATCCACGGACTGCGCGCTCACACCAGGGCGAGCCGCCCGAACCGCGGCCTGCTGGGCCTGCTCAAGAATCGAAATGCGTTGAGCCACATCGGGGTCAGGATCACCAATGCTGTAGGTACGCGTGCAGTCGGAGTTGTAACCCGGCTCGTAGCTGCCGCCGATATCCACCACCACGATGTCCCCGGCCCGCAGCTCGCGCTCGGAGCACTCGTGGTGCGGGTCGGCCCCGTGTGGGCCCGAACCCACGATGATGAAGGCGACCTCCGAATGCCCCTCGGCCACAATCGCTTCAGCGATATCGGCAGCCACCTGTGCCTCCGTGCGCCCCGGCACCAGCAGCTCGGGCACCAGGGCGTGCACCCGGTCGATCGCGCTGCCCGCCTTGCGCAGCGCATCGATCTCTGAGGCATCCTTGACCATGCGCAGTCGGCGCAGCACCCCGGTGGCCAGTACCGGCACCGTCCCGATCAATTCGGTCAGCGGGAGCAGATGCATTGCGGGCATCGACTCGGTGACCGCCACGGTGCCTGACACAGCACCGCCCGCACCACCCAATGCCGCACGCACCAGCTCGTAGGGATTCTCACCGTCGACCCAATCGCTGATCGGGATGTTGAGATCCCCGATCGCCGAATCTTGCAGCGCCGCAAGCTCCATCCGTGGGGCCACCACAGAGGGCGTTCCCGAGGCGGGCACCACCAATGCGGTGAGCCGCTCAAAGGTCTGCGCGCGCGACCCCGTCAGGTACCTCAAGTCATATCCGGGTGTGATCACCAGTCCCGCCACCCCGGCCGCCGCGGCCTCCTGGGCGGCACGTCGCAGGCGGTTGGCGTACACATCCGATTCGAAACGCTGGGCTGCCATACCGTCCAGGCTATCTGGCATAGGTTGAGTGCCGTGTCAGATGATCTCGCGCGACCCGTCCTGCTGCTCGATGGCGCCAGCCTGTGGTTCCGTTCGTACTTCGGAGTTCCCGATTCCATCACGTCCCCCGACGGCAGACCCGTCAACGCCGTCCGCGGGTTCCTGGACACGATGTCGCAGCTCGTTACCCTGCACCGGCCCCATCGGCTGGTGGTGTGCCTGGATCTGGATTGGCGTCCGGCCTGGCGCGTTGCCGCCATCCCCTCCTACAAGGCGCACAGAGTCGTCGAGGAGATCGCGACAGAGGTTGACGTTGAAGAGGTGCCCGACGAGCTGACACCCCAGGTCGACATGATCGCCGCCATGTTGGACGCATTCGGTATCGCGTCAGCGGGGGCACCCGGCTTCGAGGCTGATGACGTGCTGGGCACCCTGGCGGCGACCGAACGCCGGGACCCGGTCATCGTGGTCAGCGGAGATCGAGACCTACTGCAGGTGGTCACCGATGCCCCGGTCCCGGTGCGCGTCTTCTACATGGGACGCGGGTTCGCCAAGGCCACATTGTTCGGGCCGGCAGAGGTTTCCGAGCAGTACGGAGTGCCCGCGGAGCGTGCCGGCGCGGCGTACGCGGAGCTCGCTCTGCTGCGCGGCGACCCGTCCGACGGGCTGCCCGGTGTCGCCGGCGTAGGCGAGAAAACGGCGGCCAAGCTGCTCGCCGAGTACGGGTCGCTGACCGGCATTCTCGCCGCCGCCGACGATCCAAAATCCGGGCTGTCCAAGGCGGTTCGCGCCAGGCTGCTGGCCGCCACCGACTACATCGCGGCTGCCGAACCGGTGGTGCGGGTGGCCGCGGATGCGCCGGTCACGATCGATCGGGACAGCGATGCGCTACCGCTGACAGCGCGAGATCCGCAGCGCGTCGCCGAACTGGGCGCTGAATGGGGCATCGGGTCGGCGATCACACGCTTGCAGAAGGCGCTCGACGGACTCCCCTGAACACAAAAACGCCGAGTGCGCGGAGGGCACACTCGGCGTTTTCGTGAGAACCTCTTTACTTGGGGCGGCCTACCTCGTAGGTGCCCTTGTCGTTCTGGAACGTCACGGTGACCTGACGCTTGGTGCCGTCAATGCTGACATCGCAGTTGAAGGTGGCACCCTTCTTCACCTCGGGGTTTTTGCCGTCATTGCACTTGACATCCTTGACGTTCTTGGCGCCGTATCCGTTGGTCTCGTCGGTGAGAACCTTGGTCACGCCCTCTTGCGCCTTGCTGACGTCCAGGGTCGTGGTCATGGCCCAGCCGGGAGCCAGGAAGGCGGTAACCAGTACCACGATCAGGATCACCGCGGCCGCGACAATGCCGCCGATGATCGCGATGGTCTTGGTGGAACGCTGCGGCTTACCGGCACCGAACTGCGGGAACGGCTGTCCCTGCTGCTGCCCGTACTGGCCCGGGTATCCACCCTGTTGTCCGTACTGTCCCGGCTGGCCGTAGGCGCCAGGCTGTCCGAACTGACTCGGCTCGCCGAATCCCTGCTGACCGGGCTGCTGGCCGAACTGGCTAGGATCCCCAAATCCACCACCCGGGAAACCCGGCTGCTGGTACTGCGGATACTGCTGTCCCTGACCGTAGGCCGGCTGCTGCCAACCCTGCTCGCCCTGCCCTGCCGGATCTGAGGATTGCGGTGTCTGCCAGGGCTCTGGGCCTTGCCCAGGTTGCGGCGCCCACTGTCCGCCAGGTTCCGTTCCCTGTGGACCGCTCATCGTTCCTCCCGTGTCGCGACATTGTTACTTACCGGTGTTGGTTACCGATGTGAAAGCGTGCTGACGCTCCACCTTAGCGTTTGCTCGACCTTATGTGCCATCAACGGCGACGACGCCACGCCGCACGTCGCCGACCGCGGCCCGTGCCACCGAGCGCACCTCGGCGTCGGGCGCGGCCTTGTTGATCTGGTCGAGCAGATCAACCACTTGCCGGCACCACCGCACGAAATCACCTGCCGGCAGTGCGGTACCCGTATCGCCGGCGGCCTCCAGCGACGCCGCCAGATCCCCGGTCGTCGCCCACCGGTACACCGCCGCGACGAAGCCCTCGTCGACCTCGCGAGTGGGCGAAAGCTGATGCTGCTGTTCATCGCGGCGCAGCCGGGCCAGTGCCCGGTGGGTCTCGGCAAGTGCCGCCCGCAGCGCAGCCGTGGGCGCCTCGCCCGTCGCCGACACCGCGTCACCCCGCGACTCGTACAGCACGGCGGATGCCACGGCGGCCAGCTCCGCGGGTTTGAGCCCTGCCCACAGCCCGCGCCGCAGACATTCGGCCACCAGCAGGTCGCTTTCGCTGTAGATACGGGCCAGCAGCATGCCGTCGTCGGTGACCTTCATCCCGAGCTCGGCGCTGTCCTCGACGTACCCGCGTTCGGTGAGCAGCGCCAGGATCCGGTCAAAAGTGCGCGCGAGTGAATTGGTCGCGGCCGACACCTTCTTCTGCAGTTGGGCGTTATCGCGTTCGATGCGCAGATAGCGCTCTGCTGTACGCGCCAGCTCCTCGCGGTTGGGGGCGCGATGCACCGGGTGCTGCCTGATCTCATGACGTAATCGTTCGACCTCGACGCCAAGATCCGAGCCGTCGGCGTCGGTACCGTTCTTGCGGCCCTTCACCGGTTGCGGCCTGCGGACGCGGCCCTCGTCGAGTGCTGAGCGCAGCGCCGACGCCACATCACGCCGCACCTTGGGCTGACGATGCTCGACGCGCTTGGGCAGTGCGATGGATCCGAGCGGTTCAGCGCCTGCCGTGTAATCCGCCGCCGAAATCCGCCCGGCCCAACGGTGTTCGGTCAAGACCAACGGCCGGGGGTCATCGTTGTCGTTGGCCGGCTCCAGCACCACGGCCACACCGTTGCGACGGCCATGGGGAATCGCGATGACATCACCCCGCTTGAGCGCGGCCAGGGCATCATTGGCCGCGCCACGACGTTCGAGCCGCGACGCGCGTGCGGCGGCGCGCTCACGCTCGGCGAGGTTGCCACGTAACCGGACGTACTGCAGAACCGAACCATCATGTCCGTCAAGCTCATTGGCGATCTCGTCGAGCATCTTCTGACCACGTTCGATGCCGCGCACCAATCCCACCACCGAGCGGTCTGCCTGGAACTGCGCGAAGGATCGCTCCAGCAGTTCGCGTGCCGGACCCGGGCCCATGCGGTGCACCAGATTGATCGTCATGTTGTACGACGGCGCAAAGGAGCTGCGCAGCGGGAAGGTGCGGGTAGACGCCAGTCCCGCGATCTCGCTGGGCTCCACCTCGGGTGTCCACAACACGACGGCGTGTCCCTCGACGTCGATGCCGCGCCGGCCCGCACGCCCGGTCAGCTGGGTGTACTCGCCGGGAGTCAACGCCGCGTGCTGCTCTCCGTTGAACTTGACCAACCGCTCCAGCACGACCGTGCGCGCGGGCATGTTGATGCCCAATGCCAGTGTCTCGGTGGCGAACACCGCCTTCACCAGCCCCTTGGTGAACAGCTCCTCGACGGTGTGCCGGAACACGGGCAGCATGCCCGCATGGTGAGCGGCGATACCGCGCAGCAGCCCCTCCCGCCACTGCCAGTACCCGAGCACGTCCAGGTCGCCCTCGGGCAGCCCCTCGGTGCGGCGATCGATGACGGAGACGATCTCCCGCCGCTCCTCCTCGGTGGTCAAGCGCAACCGGGACCGAAGGCATTGCGCCACAGCGCCATCGCAGCCGGCGCGCGAGAAGATGAACGTAATCGCGGGAAGCAGCCCATCCTCATCGAGCCGGGTGATGACTTCGGGTCGCGACGGCGGACGATAGAGGGTGGGCGGCCTCCCCGAACGCTGGTTCGGCCCGCCCTGGTGCGGCCGCCGGTGTGGGCGGTCGAAGTCCGCGAAGCGATCCGCCTGGCGCCGTTGGGCTATGTAGCGCGTGAGCTCCGGATCGACGTCGGTTTTCTTACCGTCGTAATCGAACAGGTCGAACAGCCGCCGCCCGACTATGACGTGCTGCCACAGCGGAACCGGCCGGGTCTCGTCGACCACCACAGCGGTATCTCCGCGGACCGTCTTGATCCAGCCGCCGAATTCCTCGGCGTTGCTCACCGTGGCCGACAGACTGGCCAAAGCGACATCCTCGGGCAGGTGCAGGATCACCTCTTCCCAGACCGCACCGCGGAACCGGTCGGCCAGGAAGTGCACCTCATCCATCACGACATACGAAAGACCATGCAGCGCTGGAGAATCTGCGTACAGCATGTTGCGCAGCACCTCGGTAGTCATCACCACCACCGGGGCATCGGAGTTGATCGACGAGTCTCCGGTGAGCAAGCCGACCTTCTCCGGCCCGTACACCGAGACCAGGTCGTTGTACTTCTGGTTGCTCAGCGCCTTGATCGGGGTGGTGTAGAAGCACTTGCGCCCGGCAGCCAGGGCCAGGTGTACCGCGAATTCTCCGACGATGGTCTTACCCGCGCCGGTGGGCGCGCAGACCAGCACGCCGTGTCCGTTCTCCAGCGCGGTACACGCGCGGACCTGGAACGGATCGAGAGCGAAACTCAGCCCTTGGGAGAACGCACTCAGTTCGGTTCCGATGCTGGTCACTTGCCCATGTTGTCAAACCGCTCGGGGGGACCGATCGGTTCGGGCGCGGCAATGGCCTCGGGCGCGTCCAGCGCGGAGGCCTCGTCATCGCTGAGTTCCTGCGCGGCCTCCCGCCTGGCCTTGCGCCTGTCGTGCACCCGGGCCACCTGAATGGAGAACTCCAGCAGCAGGGTCAGCGCGAGCCCCAGTGCCGTCATCGAGAACGGGTCGGATCCCGGCGTCGCGAAGGCCGCGAAGACGAACAGGCCGAAGATGATGCCGCGGCGCCAATTCTTGAGCTTGGCGTAGGAGATGATTCCGACAAAGTTCAGCATGACGAGCAGCAGCGGGAACTCGAAGCTGACACCGAACACCAGCAACAGGTTGATCAGGAAGCTGAAGTACTCGTCACCCTTGAGCCCGGTGACCTGAACATCGCTGCCCACCGTCAAGAGGAAGTGCAGGGCCTTGGCCAGCACCAGGTAGGCCAACAGCGCGCCGGCGATGAACAGCACTGCGGCCGCGGCGACGAAGATGAACGCGAACTTGCGTTCGTTGCGGTACAGGCCAGGAGTGATGAACCGCCAGATCTGGTACAGCCACACCGGGCAGGCCAGCACCACGCCGGCCGTCAGGCCCACCTTGAGGCGCAGCATGAACTGCTCGAAGGGTGCGGTGGCCAACAGCCGACAAGCCCCGTCCGCGCTGAGATTGGCGCGAGCGCTCGCCGGAAGCGAGCAGTACGGCTCACGCAGCCATTCACCGAGGCTCTCGATGCCGAGCATTGTGTGCTCGTACCAGAGGAAACCGATGATGGTGGTCAGCAGGACCGCCGCCACCGAGATCAGCAGGCGGGTGCGCAGCTCCTGCAGATGCTCGATGAGCGACATGGTGCCATCGGGATTTTTGGGTTGCCTGGATTTTCGCCGCAGCCCAAGAGCACCCAGGACCTTATTCATGAACGCATGACCTATCCGGCCGGCCTATCGCGGCGGAACGCGGCTAGGCAGTGGGCTTGTGACCGGGAGTCGATTCGATCGGGGGTGCTTCCACCGCGGTAGCCGGAGGCACTTGCTGCTGCTCCACGGCTTGTGGGGTGTCGGACGCCTTCGCAGAATTTCCCTCGTTTTGCAGTTCTTTGACTTCGGACTTGAAGATCCGCAGCGACTTACCCAGCGAACGCGCGAGATCCGGCAGCTTCTTGGCTCCGAAGAGCAGCGCGAACACCACAATTACGATCACCCAGTGCATGGGTTGCAGACCGCCCAACGTGGTCACCTCCTCTGGCGTCGTGTCTGCCCTGAATGCTACCCCAGGGCTGGTTGCGGTCAGCTGGCCTGATACGCCGCCAGCGCCACCGCCGCATCAGCGCGTACCCGCCGCGCCAACGACTCCGGTGCCAGCACCCGGATCGCCGATCCGAACCCGAGGATCAGCCGCGCCATCCAGTCCTCGGAGGCGTAGGTCATGGCGGCCTCCACCGATCCGTCGGCATGCTGGGCACCGGTGGGCCGCATCGGGAAGTAATCGAAAACCCAGGACGCACTCGGGCCGACCAGCACCGTGGCCGCGGGAAGCGCCGGATCCGCCTCGAACAGACCGGTGTCGGTGGCCGTCTGGACCGCGGGAGCGGGGGGCGCCGCGCGCTGGTCGAGGACCTCGGCCTGTTCGATCCTGTCGAACCGGAACAACCGCACACCCTCCGATGCGCGACACCACGCCTCCAGGTAGCTGTGGTCCCCCACCACTGCGATCCGAATGGGATCGACTATCCGCTCCGACAACGCGTCTCGCGATGCCGAGTAGTACTCGATGCGCAGCGCCTTGCGGTGACGCACGGCTGAACGCACCGCGGAGACCGCCTCGGACTCCACGGGAGTCCCCGGTAAACCAACCGACTCGGTGTTTGATTCTCTTCGCCCCAGCGACTCGTCCCCGGCCCCGGCCGCATCCTCGATCTTGGCGATAGCACTGCGCGCGGCCTCCGGGTCGACGGTGCCGGGCATGTCCAGCAGGGCGCGCAGGGCGACCAGCAGTGCCGTGGCCTCCGGCGAGGTGAGGCGCAGTGGACGGTCGATACCGGCCGAGAACGTGACCTCGATGCTCTCCTCGGAGAAGGAGAGATCGATCAGATCGCCGGGACCGTAACCGGGCAGGCCACACATCCACAGCTGGTTCAGATCGGCCATCAGCTGTTTGGTCGTGACGCCCAGGTCCGCGGCGGCATCGGCGGCGCTGATGCCCGGATTCGCCTGGAAGTACGGAACCATGTTCAGAAGCCGGGTCAGGCGATTCGACAGCTCGGTCATGCCGTGACTCCTGCGTGCTCCTGAAGACGAGTGATGACCTCATCGCGCACCTGTGCCGGCTCCAACGCGACCGCATCGGCGCCGTGCGAGGCGATCGAGCGAACCAGGCGGTCGGGTGAGGCCACCTCGATCTCGACCACATCCCCGTCGCGCTCTCCGCGCCGCTGTGGTTCGACGACAGCACCCATCCGGCGCAGCTCCTGGGCGCGTCCTTCGGCGATCCACACTCGCGCGGTGATCCGCACCGGGCCGTCGCCGACAGCCCTGGCCACGATGGCGCGCAGGTCCACCCCTTCGGGGCGCCGTACCGTTCCCGGTTTCTCGAGCATCGTGACGTCCTCCCCGATGCGGGAGAGCCGGAAAGTGCGGGTGGCGTCCCGGTCCCGGTCATGTCCGACGAGGTACCAGCGCCCGCGATCGGTGATCACGCCCCAGGGCTCGACGGTGCGCGTGACATATGGCTCGGCGCGCGAGGGCCGGTGACTGAATTGCACAGCCTGACCGGAGTCGATGGCGGACAGCAGGATCCGTAGCACCGATTCCGATCCACGGCCGCCGGGCATGGCTGTAGGTGCCAATACCGAAACGTTCTCGCCGGCAAGGTCGACGTCCACCCCCGCCGCGCGCAGCTTCATCAGCGCGCCCTGCGCGGCGGTGACCAACTCGGGTGACTGCCACAGCTGGGTGGCAACCGCGACGGCCGCGGACTCGTCCGCGGTGAGGGTGATATCGGGCAGCTCGTAGGCGTCGCGGCGGATGCGATACCCCTCGGTGGCGTCGAAGGACGACACCTTCCCCGTCTCCAGCGGGATGCCCAGATCGCGCAGCTCGTTCTTATCGCGCTCGAACATGCGGCTGAAGGCCTCGTCGCTCGGCGAATCCGAGTAACCCGCCACCGACGTACGGATGCGTTCGGCGGTGACATAGGTACGGGTGGACAGCAGGCAGATCACCAGGTTCATCAACCGCTCGACTTTGGAGATCGCCACGGCGGAAAGCTTAGAGGACTATGGCGTGTTTCCTGCCAGCACTTTAGGGGGTGTTGCGAAAGTTTGTTCGACGGTCGACGGAAGCATCACGATCGCAGCGGAATCCCGCTACATGCTGGCGATGAGCCGTTCCACCCGCTCGTCGACGGACCGGAACGGGTCCTTGCACAACACCGTGCGCTGCGCCTGGTCGTTGAGCTTGAGGTGCACCCAGTCGACGGTGAAATCGCGGCCGGCCTCCTGAGCGGCAGTGATGAAATCGCCGCGGAGCTTGGCCCGGGTGGTCTGCGGCGGCTGATCGACGGCTGCCTTGATCTCCTCGTCAGTGGTGACCCGGGCGGCCAACCCCTTGCGCTGCAACAGGTCGAACACACCCCGTCCGCGCTTGATGTCGTGATAGGCCAGGTCCAGCTGGGCAATCTTCGGATCGGACAGCTCCATGTTGTAGCGGTCCTGATAGCGCTGGAACAGTTTGCGCTTGATCACCCAGTCGATCTCGGTGTCGACCTTCGAGAAGTCCTGGGCCTCAACAGCATCCAGCGTACGGCCCCAGAGCTCCACGACCTGCTCCACCTGCGCGTTCGGCTCGCGGGTATTCAGATGCTCGACGGCGCGGGCGTGGTACTCGCGCTGGATGTCCAGGGCACTGGCCTGACGTCCCCCGGCGAGCCGGACGGGGCGGCGGCCCGTGAGGTCATGGCTGACC
This sequence comes from Mycobacterium sp. D16Q16, assembly GCF_002013745.1. Taxonomy (NCBI): domain Bacteria; kingdom Bacillati; phylum Actinomycetota; class Actinomycetes; order Mycobacteriales; family Mycobacteriaceae; genus Mycobacterium; species Mycobacterium sp. D16Q16. The sequence continues at coordinate 50,723 of NZ_MAEY01000021.1, read as the reverse complement.
TCACGGATGGCTCGGATCGGGTTATCCAGCGAGAAGTCCCGGAAGGCGACGCCACTTTCGATCATCTCCAGCACCAGCGCGGCGGTGCCGACCTTGAGCATGGTGGTCGACTCAGACATGTTGGAGTCGCCGACGATGACGTGCAGGCGCCGGTACTTCTCGGCGTCCGCGTGTGGCTCATCGCGCGTGTTGATGATGGGACGACTGCGAGTGGTCGCCGAGGAGACGCCTTCCCAAATGTGTTCAGCACGTTGCGACAAGCAGAAGGTCGCCGCCTTGGGGGTTTGCAGTATCTTGCCGGCGCCACAGATCAGCTGGCGGGTCACCAGGAACGGCAGCAACACATCGGAAATCCGGGAGAACTCCCCCGCCCGCACGATGAGGTAGTTCTCATGGCAGCCGTAGGAGTTACCGGCCGAGTCGGTGTTGTTCTTGAACAGGTAGATGTCGCCGCCGATGCCCTCATCAGACAGGCGCTGCTCGGCGTCGATGAGCAGGTCCTCCAGAACGCGTTCGCCGGCACGGTCGTGGGTGACCAGCTGCACCAGGCTGTCGCATTCGGCGGTGGCGTATTCGGGGTGGCTGCCCACATCGAGGTAGAGCCGTGCGCCATTGCGCAGGAACACGTTGGAACTGCGCCCCCAGGACACCACGCGACGGAATAGATAGCGGGCAACCTCGTCCGGGCTCAGCCGCCGGTGGCCGTGAAAAGTGCACGTGACGCCGAACTCGGTCTCGATCCCCATAATTCGACGCTGCACAGCATCGAGCGTACTGGGTGAGGCCATCGGTGGCGGGGAGGCTGGCCTTTCTCAGGGCCTTCTGTCTGGGTATCTCAGCAGCACGACCGGCGATCCGATACGGTTCGGTTCGGGTTGGGCCCGGTTTCCGCACGCCGTACTGGCACACAACGACAAGGTTTCGACGATGCATATTGCGCTGTTCACCGATCTTCATCCCGAGAGCCTGGGCGGGGCGCAGATCTCGGTGGCCCGGCAGCGTCACGGTCTGGAGCGGCTGGGGCACAAGGTGACGGTGTTCACCGCACCCCTGGCCCACACCGTCGACCCCGACCCGAACGTCGTCGAGGTCAAGCCCGTGCCGTTCGTGGCGGAGGCGATGCGCAAGCTCGGCAAGCACGACGACTTCACCTTCGTATGGCCGGGAACCGCGAACAGGGAGCTGATCGACCGGGAGCTTCGCGCCCGCGGACCCATCGACATCATCCACAGCCAGGGCGACCTGGGAGTGTGCATCGCCGGTGTGGAAGCCGCCCGCCGCAACGGCATCCCGGTGGTGCAGACCAAGCACACCCGCTACGACGTCTACTTCGAGAAGGCCAGCCCCAACCCGCTGCTGCTGGCGTGGATCTTCAGCCAGATGCAGGAGCGCCACCTGCCCAGGGATTTCCACCTGACGACGGTGCCGGAGTCCGCCGCATCGCGGCGGGCATGGCAGCTGATGATGGCTCAGGCGCAGGCCGTGGACCACGAGATCACCCCGACGACGCACTTCGCCCAGGCCCTCACCGACCGCGGTCTGCGTCGGCCCATCTCGGTGGTCTCGAACGGTGTCGACGACGAGCTGGTGGACATCGCCCGGGAGGCCGCCGACGACAAGCCGACCGACGATGAGCCGCTGCGGCTGATCTGGTGCGGACGCCTCTCCCCGGAGAAGCGGGTGCTGGAGGCCGTGAAGGCCGCCACCCAGGTCAAGAACTGCGTCATGGACATCTACGGCGACGGTCACCTCGAACATGCCATCAAGAAGTACGTCGACTCGCACGGAGCCTCCAACCGGATCCGGTTGCGCGGGCGGGTCAGCCAGGACAGCTGCCTGGCGGCGATGGGAGCCAGCAGCGCCCTGTTGTTCACGTCCTACGGTTTCGACACTCAGGGACTGGTTCTGCTGGAAGCAATTTCGATGTCGACGCCCGTAATTTTCTGCGACGAGATCCTCGGCGAATCGGTGCCCGACGGCGGTGGCCTGGTGACGAAGAACGAGTCCGTCGAGGCGATCGCCGCGGCCATCCGCTCGCTGGCCGATGACCGCGGCAAACTGCGACAGATGACCGAAGTTGTCGCCGCGCACCAGGACGAGCCACGTCAGTCGCTGCAGACCGAGAAGATCGTCGCCATCTACAACGATGTGCTGAAGAAGGCCAACGCCTGATCCTCTGAAGCCGCATAGGCTGGCCGGGTGGATTTCTCCGAATACCGCCAACACGACGCCACCGGCCTCGCGGAGCTGGTCGCCACCAAGCAGGTCAGTCCTGCCGAGCTACTCGCCGCCGCGCGCGCCCGGTCGGCAGCGGTCAACCCTGACATCGGTGCCATCGTCCGAACCATCCCCGAGGCCGACGCGCAGGTCGCCGGTGAGCTGACCGGACCGTTCGCCGGAGTGCCCTTTCTCATCAAGGACCTTGGCCAGGACTACAAGGGCCACCCGACCTCCGGGGGGTGCCGGGCGTTGTCCACCCGCCCCGCCCCGGAACACTCCACCATCGTGCAGCGCTGGCTCGACGCCGGTCTTGTCATCTTCGGTAAGACCAATACCCCCGAATTCGGGTCGAAGGGCATCACCGAGCCGGAACTCTTTGGGCCAAGCCGTAATCCGTGGGATCTGAGCCGCACCCCGGGTGGATCCTCGGGTGGTTCTGCCGCTGCCGTGGCCGCGGGAATCGTGCCGGTGGCCGGTGCCAGTGATGGGGGCGGGTCGATCCGCATCCCCGCGGGATGCTGTGGCCTGGTGGGTCTCAAGCCCGGTCGCGGTATCACTCCGATGGGTCCGGGTGCCGGTGAGCCCATGCACGGTGCGGCGGTCAGCGGCACGGTCTCGCGCACCGTCCGCGATACCGCCGCCATGCTCGACATCATCTCCGGCCCCGAGCCCACATCGCCGTATCTTCCGGCGATGCCCGAGGATTCGTATGCCTCGCAAGTGGGCCGGGATCCCGGCAAGCTGCGGATCGGGGTGCGCATCCCCACCGTCATCACCCCGAATCCCGATCCCGCCGCGGTGGCCGCCGTCGAGGCCGCGGTGCGCCTCCTGACTCACCTGGGCCATGAGGTCGAAGAGGTGAGCGCCCCCTACGACGACGGGCAGCTCGCCCGCGACTTCCTGCTGACCTGGTTTGTGCACGCCGCCTACGAGGTGGACGACACCAAGAAGCTGACCGGGGCGGGCGACGAGGGGTTCGAGCGCGACACCCTGCTCATCGCCGCTCTGGGCCGCGCCACCAGCGGCCCCGATTACGTTGCGGCCGTGGAACGCCGACACAACTACGTACGGGAACTGGCGACCTTCTTCGGCGACTACGACCTGCTGCTCACACCCACACTCGCCAAGACTCCGCCGCGGATCGGCGAGTTCAATCTCCCGGCGCCGCTGGCGGCGGTATCCGATCTACTGCTGCGCACCAAGACTGCCCGCGTGCTCAAGTACGCGAACATCGTCGACAGCATGATCAACGACAATCTCGGCTGGGTCCCGTACACCCAGTTGGCGAATCTCACTGGGCGCCCGGCGATTTCATTGCCGTTGTATCAGACCCCGAAGGGCCTGCCGCTCGGCGTGCAGTTTGTCGCGCCATTGGGCGGTGAATCGCTGCTCATCCGGCTGGCCGCTCAGCTCGAGGCAACCGAGCCGTGGGCACACCGTCGCCCCGCGCTCTAGCGCGGTAATGTGGGTGCCGGGCGTGCAGGAGCGCCCGGTGTCCGCCCGAAGAGGCTCAGCCTCCCTGCCGTCTTTGACGTGGTTTAGCCGACCTCTTCTCACACCCGGTCTCGCGGACATCGGGTTCACGAGAGGAGGCCGTCATGGCCAGCACCCTTCCCACCAATCCGTCACTCGATCGCATCCGCGATGACGCGCGCGAACTTCAGCGCGCGGTGCGCACCGCGGATCCCGAAGCGATCGGCATGGTGCGTCAGCACCACCCACGTTCCGATATCGCCTTGGCGGGTGACCGATTCGCGCTGCACGATGCCCAGTTGACGGTCGCCCGCCGCTACGGTTTTACCGGCTGGCCCGCGCTCGTGCACTATGTGGAGCTTGCCGCCGGGCTCAGCACCGATCCGAGCGCGGTCGATGAACCGGACCTCTGCGCGGCCGACCGGTTCTGCGCCCTGGCCTCGTTGCGGTACGACGAGGACGACGAACCGCCGCGCTGGCAGGCAGCGGCCGATCTGGTGGCTGCCGATCCCGCACTGGTGGATCGGCATGTGTGGGCTGCCGCGTCCGCCGCGGATCCGGTCGCGCTCGCACGTCATCTGGCGGCGCAACCGGCACTGGCGACCACGAGCGGCGGTCCGTACGGCTGGTCCCCGCTGATGTACCTGTGCTACGGACGGGCACCGCTGGGCCGCACTGAGGCCGACACGCTGGCGGCCGCGCACCTTCTTCTCGACGGCGGAGCCGACCCGAATTCGGGGTATCTGTGGCGCGGACTATCCACCCCGTTCACCGCCCTGACGGGCGTGTTCGGCGAGGGTGAGCAGGGGCCCGGTCGTCAGCCCCGCCACCCCTTCGCCGAGGCACTGGCCACCGTGCTGCTGCAGCGGGGTGCACATCCGGTGGACCAGCAGACCCTTTACAACCGGATGTTCCGTCCCGACGACTCGCATCTGGAGCTGCTGTTCTCCCACGGGTTGGCCGACGCCGGCACGAGCCCATGGGAGCGTCGACTGGGCGAGGCGATGGAGACCCGCGAGCAGATGTGGCGGCGGCAGGTCGACTGGGCCGCCCAGCACGGGTTCACCGATCGCCTGGAGCTGCTCGTCCGGCACGGAATCGATACCGCGGGCGCCACTCTCGTGACGGCCTCCTTCCCCACCGACGTCAATGCCCGCGACAACGAAGGTGCGACACCGCTGCACCAGGCGGCCTGGGCCGGTGATCTGGTGCTGATCCGCCGGCTTCTGGAGGCCGGGGCTGATCGCGCGGTGACTGATACCCGCTTCGGATCAACACCACTGCAATGGGCAGAGCACGCGTACCAGACTGAGGCCGCAGCATTGCTGCGCGAGCACACGGGCTAGGCGGCCGCGGCTTTCACGGCCTTGCCCACCTCGGTGCGCAGTTCGGCGTACTCGGGAGACCGGCGTAGATCATCCGGGTCGATGCCGGTTCTGGGCAGGTTCACCGGGATATCCAGGGCCACTTGGCCAGGACGGCGGGTCAGCACCACGATGCGCGATCCGAGGAACGCGGCCTCGTCGGCACTGTGTGTGACGAACACCGTCGTGCGGCCCGACTCGGCACTGACCTGACGAACATCCTCTTGGAGGCGTTCCCGGGTGAGGGCGTCAAGCGCCGCGAAGGGCTCGTCGAGCAGAAACAGCGGAGTCTCCGCGGCGAGCGCACGAGCGATGGCCACCCGCTGCTGCTGGCCGCCGCTGATCTCCCAGATACGCCGCCCCGCAGTACCTTCCAGCCCAACGCGGGCAAGCAGCTGGTCCCGACGTTGCGCCCATCGCTCCCGGGGCACCTTTGCGTACTTCAGGGCGAGCTCGACATTTCCCCCGACCGTGCGCCAGGGAAACAAACGCGGCTGCTGGAACACGACCCCTGAGGTGACGCCGGGTGTGGGTGCGTCGCCGGCCACCTGCACGGCACCTTCGCTGGGCGACTCGAATCCGGCCAAGAGCCGCAGCAGGGTGCTCTTACCGCACCCTGAAGCCCCGACCAGCACGAGAAAAGTCCCCGGATCGACGGTCAGGTCCACCGGGCCCAGCGCTGTCGTCCGGGCCGCACCATTGCCGTACCGGTGGGTGACACCGCTGATCCGGATGGATCCGGTGCTCCGTTCCTCGGCAGCGGCTTCCACATCATCGACTAATGACACCGGGCAGACCCTTCGTGTAGACAGCATTCTCGAACGTCGAAAGCGGCGCCGCAGTGGGGATCTGCTTTTGCTCGGCCAGGAACTGCGACGCGCTCTGCAGATCCACGGCGATATGGCCCGGCTTTCCGTCCTCACCAAGCCATTTCGGTGAGACAATCTCGCCGGGAGTGAGGTAGATCCCCTGTTTGAGCTGGCCAGCCACCTCCTGCGGAGTGAGCCCGTTCTCCGCCGCGATCGCCTTGGCGGCGGTGCTCGGGTCGTCGTGGATGAGTCTCAGCGCCCTCGCCTGCTGCTGGCGCCAGACATCGACAACCTCCGGGTGTGCGTCGGAGAACGCGTTGGCCACGGCGGCGAGGTCCAGGGTGGGCTTGCTCCCCTGGGCCAACTGCCGGCTGGTAATCAGGTCTCTGCCGTTTTTGCGCACCTGGTCCACCGTGGGCAGCCAGGTGTAGACGGCATCCACATCGCCGCGATCGAAGGCGGCCAGCGCGGCCTGTGGCTGCAGGTCCACCAGCTGAACATCCTTGGCCGACAGTCCGTTCTGCGCCAACGCGGCCAACAGGCTGTAATGCGCGGTGGAGGCGAAGGGCGTACCCACCCGCTTGCCCTTGAGACCGGCGATCGTCGTGACACCACTGCGATTGCTGGCCACCAGCGCCTCGTTGTCCCCCGCGACATCGAGGACGAACGCCACGCGGTACGGGATGTTCAACGGGGCCGACAACCCGCGCGCGAATGGACTCGAACCCAGGGATCCGAAGTCCAGTTCCCTGGCGATGAACGCGGTGTTGACATCGGCACCCGAGTCAAATCGTGTCCACTTGATGTTGTATTCGGGCAAAGCCGTTTCCAGCCAACGATTTTGCTTGACGACAAGGTCACCGCTGGGGAAGTTCTGATAGCCGATCCGGATGGTCGGCTTGCCATCCTGCAGGCCGGAGTGGTCGATGGCGCACCCGGACAGCACCCCGAACGCCACCAGCAGTGCCGCCGCGATTGCGCCCGGTCTCATACCTTTCCCCTCCACGGCACCGCACGGCGCTCCACTGCGCGCAACGCCGCGTCGATCACCAGTCCCGAAATGCCGATCGAGAAGATTCCGACGAGCACGACCGGGGTGTTGTTGTAGTTACGCGCGTCTTTCACCAGGCCGCCGATGCCGGGTATGCCGTTGAACAATTCGGCGGCGACCACCGAGGAATAGGCCATACCCACCGCCAGGCGCACCCCGGTGAATGTCTCGGGCAGCGCCGAGGGGATGACGACGTCGCGGACTACCTGCCAGCGGGTGGCGCCCAGGGCGCGGGCGGCCTCCACCAGCCCTACCGGTGCCGCGACCACGGCGGCCGTGGTGGCGACCGCGGCGGGCGGTAGCGCCGCCAACGCCAGCAGCGTGATCTTGGGGGCCTCGTCGATACCCAGCCAGATGACCAACAGGAAGAAGTAGGCCAGCGGAGGCAGCGTGCGCAGGAAGGTCAGCCAGGGTTCCAGGACACTGCGCACCCAGCCGACCGATCCCATGACCAGGCCCAGCAGCACGCCGCCGGTGACACCGATGAGCACACCGAAAAGCAAGCGGCGCAGCGTCATATACAGGTGCTCGGCCAGTAGATAGCCGCCGTACCCATGGACGCCGTCGTGGTTGGTGGAGACCTCGATGAATGCGTTCCAGACGGTGCTCGGATACGGCACAAAGGTCTGGTTCCAGATACCGCTTGCCGCTGCTAGCTGCCAGATGCCGACGAAGGCGACCACCGACAACAGCGGCAACGCGGCATTAGTGAGGCGACGGCGCCATTGCGACGGGCGTGCGGCGGCTTCCTTCGATGCGACGGGCGATTCTTCGGGAGGAACGATGTCAACGAATACAGACACTATGCAGACAGCTTTCTGTGGCTAGGCGCTACGTGACGGCGTCAGGCGACAGCAGCTATCAGCAGAGGGTGTCGAAGGCACCCGGTATTGATACCGGCGCAAACCCAACCCCTCAAGGGTCCGACTCAGCGCGAACGAAACCCACGCCGGCCGGGCGGCCCGAAATCGTCGTCGGCGATATCGCCCTCCCATAACCCGATGACCGGGGCGGAACCCTTGGGCAACTCCCCCAGCAGCTCTCGAGTGTTGTCGCTGTTGACGAGATACCTCGGGCTGTAGTGCTCGTTCTCGTCACCGCGCCGCTGGTTTGCGTGCGCCGGATAGGCACCCATCATCGGCATCATCGCGCCCCACCCCCGTGTCGCCGCCCCCGCGCCGATACCACCACCACTGGCCACCGTGGGTCCCGCGCCGATCGCCGGCATCCGGTCGGGAGCAAGTGGCTGCCGGCTCGTCGGTGTCGCCGATTCGAACCCAGCACTGCGGGTTGGGTTCTCACGCCAGAGTGGATCGCGCATCCAGTTCTGGCCCGCATAGACATCGTCCTCACCAAACTCGTCCGTCTCCGATCCGGAGGACGTGCCCACCCCGAAGTCTCTGCCCCGGAATGGATTACCCGGTGTTCCCGCCACCGTGAGAGGCAGCTGCAGCGGCATACCGCTGTGGGCCGGGGGCACCGCCGACTGCGGGTTCAACTCCGCGCCCCACCGCGCCAGGAATTCCCCGGCCCGCTCGGCCTGCTCATCCGCCGGCCGGTCGGGCACCGCATCCGCGTCGGTGCCGGACCCGAACCGGAGTCGTTCCCGAGGGCCGATCAGCTTGGCAACCGCATTACCGGCCTGCACCGCCGGGCCGCTGTACATGGTGCGCACCTGGGCCAACGCCTGCTCCCACCGGTCGAGGTTCTCGGCGACCGGCGTTGCCCACCCGAGGTCCACACCCATCCGTCCGGCCGGGGCATTGGCGGGCGGGGACGCGATCTTCTGTTGCAGTTCACTCGTCGCCCCTGCCAGCACCTCCAGGCCAGCGGACAGCGTGAACGCACGCCGGAGCGCAACACCCGAGTGTTCGACGTACGCCCGCATGGTGCCCAGTGCTGCCTGCGCCCCGGGGCCATCCCAACTCTCGTCGATCATTGCGGTCACATCCTCCAGAAAGGTTGCGAACAGCGAATCAAGCTCCCCCAGAGCGCTTTTCCATTCGTCGGCGATGCGCCTGATACCCGCGGGCGCCATCCGCGCCTGCATGTCCATGATTGATTCGTGGCTCCACTTGTCGCCATGCCATTCATCGGGCCGTACGGTGCCGCTCATCGCGCCGACGTCCGGGAGCGCTCAGCGGAGCACCTGTCAGTTTCCAGGTAGGCATCACCGATGCGCCGGAAGGTCTCGGCGAACTCGGTGAGCGCCGTTCGGTGCTGCTCGAGGACGGCGGCCAGAGATCCCGTCGGCGCCCGGACCGTGTCATGGACGACCCGGCCCCACCCTCGGCCTTCTTCACAGTCGCCGAAGATGGCATGGCTGACCGGCGCGAACGTGTCGAGGCGCGCGATCACCCCCGCAAATGAGCTCCGCAGCAGCTCACAGCGGGTGGCTAGCGCCTCACAGGTACCGTCGGCGAGCCGCAGCGTCGAGAGATCGATGTACGTGTCCTGATCGTTGACGGACATTGCTACTCCTACCTGGTGCAATACGGGTTCGATACCAGGTAGGAGTAGCCGACATACGCGTGCGGTTTCATCGATTTCAGGCTGTGGATAACTTCCGGGACGAGGGGTTAGCCCCTCGCGGGCCGACAGCGCGCGAGCTAACTGTCCTTGGAGTCTTTCGAGTCTTTGGAGCCCTTGGTCTCCTTGGAGTCACCGGACTCGGGTGCGGGATCACCCCCACCCTCGGTTTGCCCTGGTGAGAAGTCCTCGGGCAGAAGCGCTTCCAAGGCCGCGCCCTTGATTCGCCGGAACGCACGCCGTGGACGGCTCTGCTCCAGCACCGCGACCTCCAGGCCACCCAGCACCCGGCCCTCCGCGGAGCCATTGGCCGCACCGGCCCCGGCCTGCAGTGCCTTCACCGCGAAGCCCACCGCGTCCTTGAGCGTGGCCCGCTCGGCGTAGCTCTCCTTGAGCGAGTTGATCACCGGCTCGGTGTTCCCGCCCATGACAACCCAGTGCGGCTCATCGGCGATCGACCCGTCGTAGGTAATCCGGTACAGCACCGGCTCGGTGTCCCGGCCATGGTGGGCCACCTCGCCGACACACAGCTCCACCTCGTACGGCTTGGCCTGCTCGTTGAAGATGGTGCCGAGCGCCTCGGCATAGATGTTGGCCAGCTGACGTCCACTCACGTCCCGGCGGTCGTAGGCATAGCCGCGCATATCGGCCCACTGAATACCACCGCGGCGCAACCGGTCGAACTCATTGAACTTTCCGACGGCCGCGAAACCCACCCGGTCGTACACCTCGCTGACCTTCTGCAACGAGTTGGACGGGTTCTCGGCGACGAACAACACTCCGTCGGCGTAGGTGAGCGCCACTACCGATCGACCGCGGCTGATTCCCTTGCGCGCCAGCTCTGAACGGTCGCGCATGAGCTGCTCGACCGACGCATAGTACGGAAAGGTCATGACTTACCTCCCGATTCACGCAATTCTGACTCGGCACGTGCCGCTTCTGTCCGCTTCTCGATGACCTCGCGCGCGATGCGTTCGATGTCCGCCTCGGGCACCCGGACCGCTCCCCCGGAATCGATCCGAACGGCCGTCGGGAACACCCGGCGCACCAGATCCGGCCCGCCCGTTGCCGAATCGTCTTCGGCCGCATCGTAAAGCGACTCCACGGCCACCGCCAGGGCACCGAGCGCGTCGCCGCCGGGCTTGTACAGCTTCTTGATCGAGGACTTGGCGAACATCGAGCCCGACCCCACCGCCTGGTAGCCGTCGCTCTCCACGTGCCAGCCACCGGCCACATCGAAAGACACAATGCGCCCAGCGGTTTCACCGTTCGGGTCGTCGATGTCGTAGCCCACCAACAGGGGCACCGCCACCAGACCCTGCATGGCCGCCGCGAGATTGCCGCGCACCAGTGCCGAGAGCCTATTGGCCTTACCGTTGAAGGTCAGCGGCACACCTTCGAGCTTTTCGTAATGCTCCAGCTCGACGGCGTACAACCGCGCGAATTCGACGGCGATGGCAGCGGTTCCAGCGATGCCGGTCGCGGAGTAGTTGTCGGTGATCTGCACCTTGTCGATATCGCGGTTGGCGATGTAGTTGCCCTGAGTGGCGCGCCGGTCACCGGCGATCAGCACACCGCCGCGGTAGGTGAGCGCCACGATGGTGGTGCCGTGCGGCAGGTTCGCGATCACGTCGCTTGTCGCCCTTCCGACCGCCGGGAGTAACTCCGGGGCCTGAATCCTCAGGTACTCGGAGAACGACGAAAGGTGCGAGTGTCGGGTGAACTGCTGGGGCGCGATCGAGTCATCGCGCCAGATCACTGGCCACCCTTTTGGACGTACGCCCGCACGAAGTCTTCGGCGTTCTCTTCCAGCACGTCATCGATCTCATCGAGCAGATCGTCGGTGTCCTCCGCCAGCTTTTCGCGGCGCTCCTGCCCGGCCGGTCCTCCCAGGTCGGTGACATCGTCCTCGTCACCGCCACCACCGCGCTTGGTCTGCTCCTGCGCCATCGCTGCCTCCTGACTGCTAGGTCGGTTCTGTTCAGCCTACCGGGCAGGGCCGACGGCGTGACGTTTCGCTGGCGTGCGTCGCCGATCGCGTTACGTGGTGAGCTGATCGACCAGTTCAGCCGCCGAATCGACCGAGTCCAGCAGCGAGCCCACGTGGCTCTTGCTGCCGCGCAGCGGCTCCAGCGTTGGAATCCTGACAAGCGAATCCCCGCCCAGGTCAAAGATCACCGAGTCCCAGCTGGCGGCGGCGATATCGGCGCCGAAGCGGCGCAGGCACTCGCCGCGGAAGTAGGCACGCGTATCCGACGGAGGACGAGTCACCGCGTCGAGCACCTGCTGCTCGGTGACCATCCGCTGCATGGATCCGCGGGCGACCAACCGGTTGTAGAGCCCCTTGTCGAGGCGTACGTCCGAGTACTGAAGATCGACCAGGTGCAGGCGCGGTGCCGACCAGCTCAGGTTCTCGCGCTGCCGGAAACCCTCCAGCAGTCGCAGCTTGGCGGGCCAATCCAGCAAGTCGGCGCATTCCATGGGATCGCGCTCCAATAAATCGAGCACCTTGGCCCACACCTGCAGCACATGGTCGGCCTGCGGATCAGGGTCGCGGGACGCGACCAGCTCGGCTACCCGCTCCAGGTAGATGCGCTGCAGCGCAAGCGCTGTCAGCTCTCGGCCGTCCGCCAGCGCCACAGTGGCCCGCAGCGACGGATCGCGACTGATCACATGCACCGCGTACACCGGCCGGGCCAGGGCCAGATCCGACAGGTCAGCCCCGGATTCGATCAGGTCGAGCACCAGGGAGGTGGTACCCACCTTGAGGAATGTCGAGGTCTCGGCCAGGTTGGCGTCCCCGATGATGACGTGCAGCCGCCGATATTTGTCGGCGTCGGCATGTGGCTCGTCGCGTGTGTTGATGATGCCCCGCTTGAGGGTGGTTTCCAGGCCGACCTCGACCTCGATGTAGTCGGCCCGCTGCGACAACTGGAAGCCGGAGTCGTCACCGGAGGGCCCGATGCCCACGCGACCAGAACCTGTCACAACCTGGCGGGATACGAAGAACGGGGTGAGGCCCGTGATGATCGCCGAGAACGGCGTCTGCCGGTCCATCAGGTAGTTCTCGTGGGTGCCGTAGGAGGCGCCCTTGCCGTCAATGTTGTTCTTGTAGAGCTGCAGCCGGGCCGCGCCGGGCACGCTGGCAACGTGTCGCGCGGCGGCCTCCATCACGCGCTCACCGGCCTTGTCCCAGATGACGGCGTCCAACGGATTGGTGCATTCCGGCGCCGAATACTCCGGGTGCGCATGATCGACGTACAGGCGAGCACCGTTGGTGAGGATCATGTTGGCCGCCCCGACCTCGTCGGCGTCCACGATGGGGGCCGGGCCGGTGGTGCGCCCCAGATCGAAGCCACGGGCGTCACGCAGCGGCGACTCCACCTCATAGTCCCAGCGCGTGCGCTTGGCCCGCTGGATCCCCGACGCCGCGGCGTAGGCCAGCACCGCCTGCGTAGAGGTGAGGATCGGGTTGGCGGCAGGGTCCGTGGGTGACGAAATGCCGTATTCAACCTCAGTACCGATGATCCGTTGCATGACGTTCAGCCTAGAGAGGTGAGGCTGAACACCACGCCGGGGACTGTTCAGACTCCTCTGCGTGCCACCGAATCGGCATTAGCGTCGGCCTCATGAGCCACCCCGAGAAGATTCATGTCGATCTCAGTGGAGCACCGCAGACGATGCTGGCGACGTTCTATGCCAAGGCGCTGGATGCCGATCTGCCCGAGCCGATCCTCGGCGACCGGCTGGCCCGCGATATCGCCGACCGCATCGACTACGACTGGTCCAAGACGACCATCACCGCGGGCAGGTCCCCCGCCGTGACGACTCGCTCCGCGCACTTCGACAGCTGGGCCCGGGCCTTTCTGTCCAGACACGCCGAGGCCGTCGTGCTACACCTGGGGTGCGGTCTCGACGGTCGCTTCTTCCGGCTGAACCCTGGCCCGGGAATCGAGTGGTACGACGTCGACTATCCCGATGTGGCGTCACTGCGCAGCCAGCTCTACCCCGCGCACGACAACTACCATGTCGTTTCCGCATCGGTGACCGATCCGGCGTGGCTCGCACATATTCGGGGCGACCGCCCGGTCCTGGCGATCGGCGAAGGGCTGACGATGTACCTGACGGAGGCCGACGGCATCGCCCTGTTTCGCCGCATCGTTGATCACTTTCCCTATGGGGAACTGCAATTCGATGCGTTCAACAAGTTCGGCATCAAGACACAGTGGTCGAATGCGGTGGTCCGACGTTCCGGGGCGACGCTGCATTGGGGCATCGACCGCCCCGCGGACCTCCTTGGCGCGATACCCCGGCTGCAACTACTCCGCTGGGAGTCACCGTTTGATTCGGAGGCCTTCCAGCGGACCAAAACCACGTATCGGCTTCTGGCGAAGGTGATGTCACTGTCTCCGACGTTGCGATACATGGCGCAGTATCACCGCTACGCGTTTTGAGAAGTGGGGGTTGGCCGCGGCGGTCCTTGCCGTTTCGGGGCCGGCAATCGGGGGGACGGATCGCCGCGGCCAACCAGTCTATGACGCAGGTCTACTCATCTGGGGCGCTGCGCCTTCGCCAATCTCGTCGACCTCCAGCAGCCGCCGCGCGACGATGGCCATCTCGCGCGGATCACCGACCGTGAGCCGAACACCGCCATCGGGATATTCCTTCGCGACAACGTCATCCGTTCCCAGGATCGACATCCAGGGCTCACCATCGCCACGCGCGGGCAGGTACACGAAGTTGGCATGGGAGTCCGGAATGTGCGCACCCATCTGCGCGAGCCGTTCCCGGAGCTGATCACGTTCGTAGACAATGGAATCGACCCGAAGCCGCAACTCATCCTCGGCCGCGTAGGACGCCGCAACCGCCACCGCGGCCGCACGGTTCATGCCGAACGGAAGCTGGTATCTACGAATGACACCACAGACCGCGGGAGCGGCCAGCCCGTAGCCGATGCGCAACCCCGCCAACCCGTATGCCTTGGAGAATGTGCGCAGCACCACCAGGTTCGGGTGCGCCGCGATCAGCCTCGGAATGTCCAGATGCGCATCGGGATCCACGAATTCGATATAGGCCTCGTCGAGAATGACGACGCTGGTCGGCGGAGCCTGACGGACAAACTCATAGACCTGATCGGCAGGTATCAGCGTTCCGGTCGGGTTATGTGGCCGGCACAGCACCACGGCGGCGGCATCGGCATCATAGGCCGCTCCCAGTAGCTCATCCAGATCAGTCATCCCATTGTCCGCCAGCGGGATCGGCACCTGGATCAGTCCGGCGATATCGGCCAGTATCGGGTAACCGTCGAATGTCGGATGCGCGAAGACCAAGGAATCGCCCGGCTGACACAACGCCTGCAACACCTGCAGCGCAACCCCGGTGGCCCCGACACCCACCACCACTTCCTCCGGTGTCATACCGACACGTTCGGCGATCAATCTCGGGAGCACCACAGGCAGAAACTCCGGGTACCGATTCACCTCCGCAATGTCATGCCTGAGCGCATCGCGCACCGACGGCAGTGGACGATAGGGATTTTCGTTCAGCGCCAATCGGAGCGGACTGATCGTCACAGACCCCTCCCGCCCCACCGCACGGCCGCGGCCGCCGCGTAATCACCGGCGTGGGCGAACCCCGCCAGCATCACGGTGTCGCCGGCCTTGACCTGCCCATCGGAGATCGCCTGATCGAGCGTGTGCGGGATACCCACCCCGAACAGGTTGCCGCACTCGTCAAAGGTATCGGGGTGCTTCTCCCGGGGCAGCTGCAGGGCATCACGCCAGTTCCGCAGGAAGATCCGGTTTGGCTGGTTGGTCACCAGTGCATCGAGATCCGTTGACGGAACCCCGATTCGATCACAGACCGCCAGCGCCACCTCGGGCACCATCCGGTTGCCGCGGGCCAGCACCTTGCTGATCTTGTGCTCGGTGAACGCCACCCGCCCCTGCCCAGGGCCGGCCTCCCAGTACTTGCGATGCGGCGTGACCGCGTAGGTCATGTCTCCCGCGAACTCACCGAAGTTCCGCGTCTCGATACCCAAAACCGGCGAGCCCCCTTCCCGGGTGATCAGCGCCGCGGTGGCGCCGTCCCCCGGTATCGAGGCCTGTGCGGTGGAGCGCACTTGCTCTTGCACAAAGATCTGGCCCGCCGCGTTCTGCATGTTCACGATGAGCGCCGAGCGGGCGCTCGACGAGGCCATCATCTGTTGCACAAGCTTGAGCATCAGAACGAACGACACGCAGCCGCCGTTGTGCACGTCCAGAATCCACTCCGGGCGGATCTGCAGCCGGTTCGCCACCTCTCCACCGCATCCCACGAAGGGTAAGTCGGGCAACTGGGTATGCGTCAGCAGAATGTCCACCTCGTCCAACACACTGTCCCCGTGCCGGTCCTTGAGACCGGCGACCGCACGCTCGGCCATATCCACCGCGGATTCGTCGGCGGCGACGTGATGCCGATGAGCCGGGCTGCGGAACATGACGTTCTCAGCCAGGTCATCATCCTTGGCGTACTGGGCGAAATAGTCGGCGCTGACCCGGTTCTCGGGAAGATAGCTGGAGATATCGAAGATGCTGACGGTCATTTCATCCACTCCGGAACGATCGGCAGCCCATGGCTGTGGCGGTATTCGGCGATGGCCTTGAGATTCAGCAGCTCCAACAGATGGCCCGCGCCGAACATGTCCCAGAAGTCCCCTACCCACGGCTTACGTTGTGGAGGAGCGGTTTCCGGATACGGATTCTCGTCGTAGAACGGGTGGTGGCAGTTGGTCCACAGCACGACGGAGCCCGGCTTGTTGAGCACCACCTGCGCGTCGACCACCCGCATGAGGTAGATCATCCACAGGTGATCGCCCTGATCCCAGGCACAGTGATAATCAACGGTTCCGGATTCGGCGTTCGACTCGGTGCGGGTATAGATCAGCGTGTCCGAACCCAAGCGGTCATGCGCGACCCACAGCCCGGCTTCATCGGTTTCCTCGAAACCGCGCAGGCTGTAGGTCCACTCCTCCAGGCAACGGGTATCGGAGAGGTATCGATGCAATTCGTCCGGCGGGCAGTCCACATACTCCTGGACGGTGCAAAACGGTCCGAACACCTGATCATGCGGATACACCGATCGCATCATGTCCATGATGATCGGTGTCGCCTTCTCGCGCGGCGAGGTCTCGATGCGGTGCACCCCGGGCAGCGCATCCTCGGTGCCGGCATCGGCGGCGATATCGCTAAGCGCGGGCAAGGCTTTCAGGCCAGGCTTGGATGTTTCGGTAATCGTGTCGGTCATGTGTTTTCTCCTTAGCGATTTCGGATGACAGGAACGGAGCAAACGGGGGTATCTCGTCGGTAGAGCAGATGACCTCCACCACGGAAGGACCGCTGTGAGCCATCGCCGCATTCATGGCGGCCTCGAGATCGGCCACCGTACCGGCCGAACGGCACATCAGGCCGGGGAACATTGCCGCCAGCCCGGCCCCGATGCGCGAGGGCGAGAACCGGTTGAAGCTGTATTGCCCTCCGTAATACAGCTGTTCGCGGGTGACACACATGGCGTGCGCGTTGTTGTTGACGATGACGAAGGTCACCGGCAATCGATGTTCGATTGCCGTGTGAATCTCCATGCCGTGCATGAAGAATGCACCGTCGCCCGCGACCACCACGGTGCGGCCGCCCCGCGCGAAGGCGCAGCCGATGCCTGCGCCGAAGGCATACCCCATGCCTCCCATCCCGAGGGCGACGACGTAACGCCCCTGGTGCCGGGCGCCCAGATAGTGCACCGCGGCAGCTCCGGTGTTGCCGGCGTCGATGAAGATATCCGCCTCCGCGGGAATCACCCGGTCCAGAACATGCATGCCATCGTGGTACCTGACACCTTCGCCGTCATGTGCGGGCGGTTCGAGATGAGCTGGTGCGTAGATCGTTTCACTGTCCGGGCAGTGGGCGCGCGCCGGTAGGGCCGCGGCGAGCTGGGCCAGTGTCGATGCCAGATCCTCGGTGTGCAGGTGCCGCGATGCGATGTGCGGTGTCGCCGAACCGACCGAGAGCACCGGTGTTGTCGAGAAGTCGACGCCCCCACGAGTCATCACGGGCATGGTGGTCCCGACGCACACACACGTCACACCGTGGTGCATGATCCTTTCCACCGCTGGGTGTCCCATGACCCCGATGACACCCAGCAGTCGCGGATCCTCGCCGTCTACAGCATCTTTGGCGTCGGGAGATACCGCGACAAAGGCGTCGAGACGATCGATGAGATCAGACAGCTCGTCACGGGCATTGTGCCGCGCCACCTCCGGGCCGGCCACCACCAAGATCCGGCCGGGTGTATCGGCCAGATGCTCGGCGAAATCGGCAAGCTGGGCCGGCACCGCCCCGGGCCGAGCATGCGGCTCCCGCATCTGCGGCAGCGACCTCAGGCGCGCCTGCTGAACATCTTTAGGTATCAAGAGCACCGCGGGCAGGCCGTCCCGGACCGCCGCCAGGGCATGGCTAAGCGCCTCGGCGATGTCTTCCGGGTGCTCCACGCGGGCGCAGTAGCCGGAGATGGGACGGAAAACCGCCTCCAGGTCCATGCTTCCGGCACGCCCACTCCCGTCCTGAAACGCGCCGTTACCTTCCAACGGGCGGGGCGGCTGACCCACGATCGCCAGGACGGGAACCCTGCTTGCATATGATTCAGCAAGCGCGGGAACAAGATTGACAGCACCACCGCCCGACGTGGCGGCCACTACGCTCATCCTCGACGTGGCGCGCACGTAGCCGTCGGCCATCGTGCCCGCCGAGAACTCGTGCTTGGCGACGACGGCTTCGATACCGGGTGTGTAGTGCACGGCATCGTAGAGATCCTCGATGTTGGCGCCGTCGACTCCGAAGAGGTAGTCGACATCGTGGTGACGCAGCTCCAGCGCGAGCCAGTCAACCACTCGTATGTTCCCGTTCCCGGCACATATCGGCGTGGTCATGACTAGTACACGACTGTCACACGTGACCGGTTCAACAATCCTCGAGAAAAAGTGATCGAGTTATCTCAATCATGTGATGGCGCAATATGAATCGAGTTTCAGGTGGTGCCGATATGGGCACGTCAAAGCATCACGAGCCTGACGCCTGGGGACTTCAGCGGCGCAGTTCGAGGAACACCAGCGGAGCCGAGTCGCCGTGATTGTCGATCACCTGGACGCTCTCGATCTGATCCTGAGCCATCGGAACGGTCGTCGATGTCATCATCGCGGAGCCCGGCTTGGCCGTCCACGAACTGGCAATGATGTTCCCGCCTTCGCGGGTACCGATCCGCAGCGCGTACGGCGCCGCCGAGTCGTCGGCATCGTTTCCGTACGCCGGATAGCTGCACCACATTTCGATACGAGTCCCGGCACCGTCACGGACAATGGCCACTTGCGCGCTCAGCGGTGATGGCGTCACTTGACGCATCGGCTGCCAATGCTCGCCCGAGGGCAACGAACCCGCCGCGACATTCATCGGCGCGGGCCGGTGATACCACGGTGGCGGCACCAGTGAGACCGTCAGCGCCACGGCCGCGGCCACCGCGACGGCGCCCACATACGCGAGTCGGCGCACGGCACTCTGCCGTCGCCACCGAGCCTGCAGCTTGGGCCACAGAGCCTGGACCGGGCAGCTGGTGGCCGGCTTCGCGAGGGCCGGAGGGTCCTCGAGTTCCATCTTCTCGGCGTAGCCGCGGTCGACCTTGGACAGCAGGCCGGGCATGGCGGTGACCTCCGACAGAGCGCGCTGGCAGCTGGCGCAGTCCACCAGGTGCTGCTCGTACTCACGCCGTTCGGTCGACGAGAGCGCGCCCAGCACATAGGCGGCATCCCAATCGGCGTAGACATGTTCGATAGTCATCGCGTGACCCCCATTTCCTGCAGCGACAACCGCAGCGCACGCACGCCGTAGTGCAGGCGTGATTTGACGGTACCTTCGGGCACCCCCAGCTCAGCGGATATGTCGGCGACTGAACTCCCGCGGTAGTACGCACGCAGGATGACGGCTCGGTGATCCGTGGACAGCGTGCGTAGCGCCTCGGCGACCAGCCACGCGTCCAGCGTCGCATCCACCTGGTCGGGGGACGCGAACTCAGGTGTCTCGGCGGTGGCTATCTCGCTACGAAAACGGGAGCTACGCGCGTTATCGCGGACCAGATTGTGAGCAACCGTGAAGAGCCAGGCGCGCGCAGATCCTTCGGTCTGGTTGACCAGTGTTGGATGCCGCCAGGCGCGTAACAGCACCTCTTGCACGATGTCCTCCGACAGCGCCGAGTCGTGGGTCAGATACATGACATAGCGATGCAGCGGGCCTGCGTACTCGTCGTAAAAGGCCCGCATAAGACTCGATGAGCCATTGACGCCGATGCCTTTCGGCCCAGCCTGCCCATCCGCCATGGAACACCTCCGACGGTTACACGAACCGACCGCCCGATTGGTTCAAAGTACGCCCGTTTTGCCTCATCGAACAGCCTTGTCATCATGTTCGGATGCGCAATCTCGAGGACATTCACGAATGGTTCCTGTCCCGGGGCCTACCCGTGGTGCTGGACCGGCGGGTGCGCTCCCGCGAGCTCCTCGACCGCGCCGCACCCATGATCGGAGTGGCCGGCGCGGGCGTCTCGCTGTATGAATTGCTCTCCACCGACAACGACACCCGCTCGATCATGCTGATGGCCCTGCTGATCCTGCTCGCCCTGCTCATGGCGGCGCAGCCGCTTGTGCTGACGGCGCTGCAGCGCCTTGGCACCGTCCGCGCCGACTCGGTGCGCCGCGCCTTGTCCTGGCTCGTCATCACGATCTTCGTGATCGTGCTGCCCCTCGCCGACACCGGCTCGTGGAGATCGGCCGCCGCGATGATGCCCGCGTTCCTGCTCGCCGCGCTGGTACTGATTTGGCTGACATATCTGGGCGCCGGATCCATTGGTCTGTGGGCGCTGCGTTACGCCTCGACGCAGTTCGGCGCACTCGCCACACTCATGTCCCGCGCGCTACCGCTGCTCATGTTGACCGTGGTGGTGTTCTTCACCGGCGAGCTCTGGCAACTGTCGGCACGCATTACCCGGGAAAGGCTATGGCAGACCATTGGTTTCCTGGCACTGACGGCGGTGGCCTTCATGGCGGTGACGGTGCGCGACGAGCTGTCCGGCCTGCGCGAGAACCGTGCCGGACAACCGGCCACCGCGGCACTGCTGGTGGGCACGCCACTGGCCGACCTCTCCGATGATGAGGTACCTCGTCTGGAATTGAGGTGGCCGGAACGCCTCAATGTGCTGCTGGTGATGGTGGTGTCACAGGCCATCCAGGTCGCGTTCTTCACCGCCGGAGTGTTCGCCTTCTTCATGCTGCTGGGTATCGTGGCGGTGCCACACGACGTGATGGCCCTGTGGTCCAACGAGGCCGCCTGCGCATCCGGGGCGGCGCCACCGTGCGCGGGCACCTGGTTCGGGATCCGGATCGGAGTGCCGCAGACGCTGATCCATATGGCGTTGTTGGTCGCCGTGCTCTCGGGGTTGTACTTCACGGTCAACAGCAGTGTGGACCCCCAGTACCGCAGCCGCTTCTTCGAACCGCTTATCGCCGATGTGGCGATCAGCCTGGCCGGCCGCGACGCATACCTCGCGGCCACCCGCGCCTAGCGCATGCGCCGGGTCAGGGTGGGCACGCCGTCGCCGTCGAGCTCACCGATCACCACCGGGCGCCCTGCCATCGCCAACACCAGCGCCTCTCCGGTGCCACGCACCTCCGGCCCGGAACCTTTGGCCCAGTCGACATCGGTGGCCACAAACCGCAGTCCCTTGGTGTAGCGCTTCGGGTGAGCACCAAAGTCCGGATGATCCAAGGCGAAGACCAGCCGGTCCGTGGGGATGGCGCGCGGTTTACCCAACGGCCTCCTGATGTCCTGCTGGTGCACCATGGCGTCGGTATGAAGAGCCGCGGGCGCCATCTTGCCGAAAGCTCCGGGTTGAACCGCCGACTCGAAATGGCGCAACAGTTCCTGATTCGATAGATGGCCGGTGCGTTCCAGCAGTGCATCGTTGAGCTTGTCGATCGATGGGTTGCGCAGCGCGGTTCCCAGATACGCACCGAGCGATACCGCGTCGACACTGGCATGTGCCACCACATCGCGGACCCGCCACCCCGCACACAGTGACGGCGCCATCCAGTCGTCCTCGGTGAGCGTGTGCAGGAATTCGGCCAGGCTGGCGCGCTCGGCGGAAAGCATGTCTCGGGGTTTCATGTGTCGTCCTTTGGGGCTGACGTCGGGCTGTACTCGCCATGCTAGGAAAACCACGCTGACCAGCACCGCCGTCGCCTGCCAGGCACTGCCAAACAGTGCCAAAGCATCATCGTGAGCCCACCGGGCTTTCTATCCTCGCGCTATGCCCCCACGTCGACTGGACCACACCGCAAGCCTGACCGCGCAATTCAATGCCTGGCAGCGCGCCGCCGAGTCACTGCAACCCGGCGCCCTGCTCGATGATCCGCAGTCCGCCTGGTTCGTGACGCACCCGCTGTTCCGGCTCGGACTCACCTCGCCGACGACCGCGCGGTGGGGACTGCGACTGCTGGACCGGTGGTGCGGTGGTCTGCACGCCCACATCATGGTGCGCCGGCGGGTTTCCGATGACGAACTGCGGGCAGCGGCGGCGTCCGGCATCACCCAAGTGGTTGTTCTCGGCGCCGGATTTGACACCAGCAGTCAACATCTGGGGTCGCTGCCCGTCACCGTGTTCGAGGTCGACGCGCCCTCGACGCAGCAAGACAAAAGGCGTTTGTTGGAACACCGCGGCGTGCAGCCACGATGGGCACCCTGCGATTTCGAGCGGGACGATCTGACCACCAGCCTGCACACCGCGGGATTCGATGCGGCGGCGCCGGCGCTGGTGATCTGGCTCGGCGTCACCTACTACCTGACGGTGCCCGCACTGGAATCAACACTGGCGCAACTCAAAAACCTCTGCGCTCCGGGAAGCCGGCTCGTGATGGACTACGGCGATCCAGACATCGTCGGCCACGACAGCCCCCGGCCGATGGTGCGTCGAGTATCGAAGTCCGTCACCCGGCGGGGCGAGCCTTATCGCACCGGTATGACCGCGGCCCGCGCCGACGAACTCCTTGCGCGCCAAGGCTTTCAGACAGTGGCGCACCAGCGCGTGCCCGGGCTCCTGGACCGCTACGACCCGACGAACGCGCGTCGTCTCGCGCGCGGCGATTGGAACGCGGTGCTGACAGCTCAGCGCGTGTGAGCTGTCAGCACGCCGCACAGAGGTCTACAGGTACTGGCCCAGGCTCGATTCGGTGTCGATCGCACGGCTGGCGCTCGAGCTCTTGCCGGTGACCAGCGTGCGGATGTAGACGATCCGCTCGCCCTTCTTGCCCGAGATCCGTGCCCAGTCATCCGGATTGGTGGTGTTGGGCAGATCCTCGTTCTCGGCGAACTCGTCAACGATCGAGTCGAGCAGATGCTGGATCCGCAGACCCCGCTGACCGGTCTCCAGCACCGCCTTGATGGCGTTCTTCTTCGCGCGGTCCACGACGTTCTGGATCATGGCACCGGAGTTGAAGTCCTTGAAGTACATGACTTCCTTGTCACCGTTGGCATAGGTGACCTCCAGGAACCGGTTGTCGTCGATCTCGGCGTACATCCGGTCCACGACCTTCTCGATCATGGCCTTGATGGTCAACCCGCGATCACCACCGAACTCGGCGAGATCGTCTTCGTTCACCGGCAGCTTCTCGGTGAGGTACTTGGAGAAGATGTCCTGCGCCGACTCGGCGTCCGGCCGCTCGATCTTGATCTTGACGTCCAGGCGGCCGGGCCGCAGGATCGCCGGATCAATCATGTCTTCACGGTTGGAGGCGCCGATGACGATGACGTTCTCCAGGCCTTCGACACCGTCGATCTCGGAGAGCAGCTGCGGCACCACGGTCGTCTCCACATCAGAGCTGACACCGGTACCGCGGGTGCGGAAGATGGAGTCCATCTCATCGAAGAAAACGATGACCGGCGTACCGTCCGAAGCCTTTTCGCGGGCTCGCTGGAAGATCAAGCGGATGTGCCGCTCCGTCTCACCGACGAACTTGTTGAGCAGCTCCGGGCCCTTGATGTTCAGGAAGTAGGACTTGGCCTCGCGGGAGTCGTCGCCACGCAGCTCTGCCATCTTCTTGGCCAGCGAGTTGGCAACGGCCTTGGCGATGAGGGTCTTTCCGCATCCGGGCGGCCCGTACAGCAGCACACCCTTGGGCGGACGCAGGGCGTACTCCCGGTAGAGATCCTTGTGCAGGAACGGCAGCTCCACCGCGTCGCGGATCTGCTCGATCTGCCGGGTCAGGCCTCCGATGTCGCTGTAGCTGACGTCCGGCACCTCCTCCAGCACCAGATCCTCGACCTCGGCCTTGGGGATCCGCTCGAAGGCATACCCGGCCTTGGTGTCAACCAGCAACGAATCGCCGGGCCGTAGCTTCCGCGGCTTGAGATCCGCTCCGTCGGCGTCCTCGGACACATCCGAGAGGTCCGGCGCGATCAGCGGATCGGCCAGCCAGACGATGCGTTCCTCGTCGGCATGTCCCACCACGAGCGCGCGGTGACCGTCGTCCAGCAGCTCGCGCAGCGTGCTGATCTCACCGACAGATTCGAAGTGGCCGGCCTCGACCACCGTGAGCGCCTCATTGAGGCGCACGGTCTGGCCCCGGCGCAGCTCGGCGGTCTCGATGTTGGGCGAGCAGGTCACCCGCATCTTGCGGCCCGAGGTGAAGACGTCCACCGTGTCGTCGGCCTGTACGGCCAGCAACACGCCGTAACCGCTCGGTGGCTGGCCCAGCCGGTCAACTTCCTCGCGCAGCGCCAAGAGCTGCTGACGGGCCTCCTTGAGGGTGTCCATCAGCTTGGCGTTCCGCGCATTCAGGGAGTCGATGCGGGCCTCAAGCTGGTTCAGGTCGCGCAGACGGCCGGTATCCCCGGCGCTCGCTCCTCGCTGAGTCGCACTGTCTTCCAGCTCTTGGCGAAGCGCCGCAATCTCTCGGCGTAGCCGCTCTAGCTCGGCGGCATCCGGTGTGCCGAACGCCTCTGAACGCTCCGACTCACTCATGATGTCCTCCTTTCCCACACCGAGAATTGGTGCGGTGGATACTTCAACGCTACCGGCGATTGGCCGGTCATGCGGGGTCTACCCGTTGTCTGTGACGTCTACGCTGTTAGCGTTCGTCACATTCAGGTCGATCGAAAGGACAACCGTGAGCTCACAAACCGGTATGTCGGGGGTCGCCATGCTGGGTTTACTCGCGGCGGCCGCGGTTGGCTTGGCAGTGCCAATGGGCGAGCCGACAGCCAGCTCTCCTAGCCCGACAGCAACGATCGCGATACCCGCGGGCATCGCCCCCGTGTCGTGGGATATCCCGATGGACGTTCCTACCGATCCGGCCGATGCCACCCCCACGTCCGACGAGTTGAGTGGTTTGCTGTATTCCCTCGCGGATCCGGGCGTGTCGGCGCTCGCCAAGGGCGGTCTGGTCGAGGGCGGCATCGGTGCCGGTGAGGCGATCTACGCCGATCGCGCGTTCAAGAACGCCAACCGCGACGGGTTCCTGCCGCTGGCTTTCACGGTGTCCGACCTCAAACCCACCGGGCCGGGTCTGGCCTCGGCGGCGGTCACCATCACCGGACCCAAGACCCAGGCCTACACGACGAAGATCAACTTCGTGAACCAGGACGGCTGGAAGATCAGCAAGGCCTCGGCCATTTCGCTAATCCAGGCGGCATCCGGTAAGTCTGGAAGGTAGACGTAGCCGATATGCCGAATGGAGTCACCTGGATCATGGCCCGTCACCTTCAACTCGCAGTCATCGCAGCCAGCGCGGCTGTTCTCGCTCTCACCGCCTGCAGCAGCTCAAACGATAAGGCCGCCCCGGCCAGCCCGTCGGCGACGCAGCCCGCATCCTCGGCTGCCGCCGCCGCGGCCGTCCCAGATCATCCGCTGCCGGATCCGGCGGTGCTCACCGACGTCCTCAACCGTCTCGGCGATCCGAACCTGCCGGGCGCCGAGAAGGTCACCGCCGTTCAGGGCGCCACCCCCGAGCAGCTGGACAAGTTCACCAAGGCGATCGGCGACGCCGGGTTCTCGCCGTTGTCGTTCACCGTGAAGGATCCCAAGTGGTCGACGGAGACCGCGGGGGACGTCGAAGCCGTCGTGACCATCAACAGCCCGAGCCCCAAGATGGGCGGGTTCGCGGTGCCGATGTCGTTCTCACCCGAGGGCCAGGGGTGGAAACTGTCGAAGCGGACCTCCGACCTACTACTCAAGACCGGGACATCGCTCGCGGGTACCGCCGCACCACATGAGGCGCCTCCCGCCGGAGCGCCGGCCGCCGAGACACCGGCGGCCCCCACGCCTACCCCCTAGCTACACAGCGCTAGTCGGTAACCGTTTACGGCGCAGTGGCGTCGGGGTGATCGTGTCGGGTGCCAGGCGGCGCGCGCTGACCAAGAACGCGGTGTGCCCACGCATGCTGTGCTCCGGACGCACGGCCAGGCCCACGACGTTCCAGCCGCGCTGCATCGTCTCCCAGGACCGTGGCTCGGTCCAGCATTGCTGTTCTCGCAACGCCTCGACCACACGCGATAGCTGGGTGACGGTCGCGACGTAGACGATGAGCACGCCGCCGGGCACGAGCGATTCGGCGACCGCGGGCAAAGTCTCCCAGGGCGCCAACATGTCGAGAACCACCCGGTCGACGCCGCCCGCATCCGCGGGCCGCTCGCACAGGTCGCCCAGCACCAGCTCCCAGTTATCCGGCCGCTCTCCGAAAAACGTTGTGACGTTACGCACAGCGTGTTCGGCGTGATCCTCACGAATCTCGTAAGAGATCACCGTTCCCTCCGGCCCCACCGCTCGCAACAGCGAGCAGGTCAGTGCGCCCGAGCCCGCGCCGGCTTCCAGCACCCGCGCGCCAGGGAAGATATCGCCGTCGTGCACGATCTGCGCGGCGTCCTTCGGGTAGATCACCTGCGCGCCGCGCGGCATCGACAGCACGTAGTCGATCAGCAAAGGACGCAGCACCAAGAACTGGTCACCGTTGGCCGATTTCACGACACTGCCCTCGGGGATACCGATCACCCCGTCGTGCGCGATCGCACCACGATGGGTGTGGAACTCCTTACCGGGCTCGAGCACCATCGTGTAGTGCCGCCCCTTGGCGTCGGTCAGTTGCACACGATCGCCGACGACGAACGGTCCGGTTCGAGACATGCGCTCACCTTGCCAGGTATGCGTTGCCGACTCCGAATCGGGCAGACATCGGGGCAGGCAGGAGTGTCCGTCACCAGTGTGTTTCGCCGCACAGGTTTAGCTATCGACGCCAACAGGCAGTAGTGTCTATTACTGAGCGCTGAATTTGCGCTCGCGTCGAAGAACGTTTCTTTCGTCAGCCAGTGTGAATTTAGGCAGACTTTCAGGCTCTTCTCTCGGCGATCGACATTGCCCATTGGCAATCTCGCCACCACAATGCCTCGAAAGGCGTTCAACTACCCATGTCTCAACCCACATTTGATTCTCTCGGCGTGCCCGCACCACTTATTGACGTGTTGCAGGCCGCTGGAATCAGCGCGCCGTTCCCCATCCAGGCCGCGACCCTTCCCGACACCCTCAGTGGCCGTGACGTACTGGCTCGCGGCAAGACCGGCAGCGGAAAGACTCTCGCGTTCTCCCTTCCTGTCGTCGCCCGCATTGCCAGCGGCAACCGGGTGCCGCGCAAGCCGCGTGCACTCGTGCTGGCGCCCACCCGGGAGCTGGCGACCCAAATCAGCGCAGTCATCGAACCTTTGGCGGCGATCTGCCGACTCAAAGTCACCACTATTTTCGGTGGAGTTTCCCAGCACCGGCAGGTGCAGGCCCTTTCGGCCGGTGTCGACATCGTGGTCGCCTGCCCGGGACGCCTGGAAGACCTTCTGAAGCAACGCCATCTGAGCCTGGACGCCGTGGAGATCTGCGTGCTGGACGAGGCCGACCACATGGCCGACCTCGGCTTCCTGCCCGCGGTGACCCGCCTACTGGCCGCGACACCGAGTTCCGGTCAGCGCCTGCTGTTCTCGGCCACTCTGGACAACGATGTCGACAAGCTCGTCAAGCGGTTCCTGCACAATCCTGCCGAGCACTCGGTCGATTCCGTCGACTCCCCCGTCGCCGCGATGACACATCACGTGTTCACCGTCAGCGGCCCCGATGCCAAGCGCGATCTGGTCAACACGCTGGCCTCCGGCACCGGGCGGCGCATCCTGTTCATGCGCACCAAGCATCAGGCAAAGCGGCTCGCGCATCAGCTCAATCAGTCGGGTATCCCATCGGTTGACTTGCACGGCAACCTTTCTCAGGGTGCACGCGACCGTAACCTCGCCGCCTTCTCCAGTGGCCAGGCACGGGTGCTGGTGGCAACCGATGTCGCCGCACGCGGAGTCCACGTCGACGACGTGACATTGGTCGTACACGTCGACCCGCCCGCTGAGCACAAGGCCTACCTGCATCGGTCGGGCCGCACTGCCCGCGCAGGCGGCACCGGTGACGTGGTGACGGTGGTGCTTCCCGAACAGCGACGCGACGTTACGCAGCTGCTGCGCAAGGCCGCCATCACGGCCACCCCGCAGCAGGTGACGGCTCATTCCGATGAGGTCAAGAACTTGGTGGGCGAGGTGGCACCGTATGTGAAACCTGCTCCCGCCCAAAAAGCTAGCGGTTCCCCCGCCCCCAACGGACAGCGCGGCCAGCGGGCGCACCGGCCCCGTGGCGGTACCGAGGGACGCCCCGCGCGGGCGCCTCGGCGCGGTGGACACGGGCAGCGATCCGCGCAGCGCACTGGCAGCAGCAGCACCTCGCGGTAAGTCTGAATCCACGATCAGTAAGCCGATTACCGGAGGTCATCCGCCAACCGCGGGTGACCTCCGGTAATTGCTTTCAGGCACCTCGTGCCGCGCGCGCGGCCGCCCTCTCCTCGTAGTACTTCGCACGTTCATCCACGGCGGCAAGGAATTTCACGAGAGTCTCGCGAGCCTGCTCACCCTCGGGCCCGACATCGGAACGTTCGAACACCCGCCAGAACCGCAGGATCGGCTGCAGCACCTCGTCGTGATGGATGCGCAAGTCGTAGATACCCGCCTTCGCGATGGCAATCGCGTTCTGCGCGAAACCGGCCATCCCCATACCCGGCATCGCGAAGCCGACGATCTCCTTGCAGATCGCCTGTATCGCAGCATCCGGCTCGATATCGAGTGCTGCCGACATGAGATTGCGGTAGAAGACCATGTGCAGGTTCTCGTCCAGCGCCACCCGCGCCAACAGCTGATCGGCAATCGGGCAGCCCGAGGCCCTGCCCGTGTTGCGGTGCGATATCCGGGTGGCCAGCTCCTGGAACGACACATACGCCAGCGCCTCCAGGGGTGTCTTATCCCCCGAGTCGTAGCCGGCGACGGTGTGCGCCATGCGCATTGCCTCAAGATTCGTCGGGTCCACACCACGGGTGACCACCAGATAGTCGCGAAGTGCGATGCTGTGCCGCCCCTCCTCCGCCGTCCACTGGCCCACCCAGGTTCCCCACGCGCCGTCCCGCCCAAATCTCGTGGCGATCTCACGGTGATAGGACGGCAGGTTGTCCTCGGTCAGCAGATTGACGATCAATGCCGCCTGGGCCACCGGGTCGAGAGGGCTGTCCTCCGGCCGCCAATCCTCGCCACCAAGGAAGGCAAAGTCCCTGCCCCGGCTCCATGGCACGTAATCATGTGGGGCCCATGGCCGCGCGACACCCAGGTGCCGTTCGAGATTCGCCTCGACAACGGGCTCCAACTCGGTGAGCAATCGCGTTTGCAGTCCGGTCACCATCTCGTCCACCTCTCCTTTCGGCCTACCCCCATCTCTAACCTACGGTACCGTAAGTTACAGGAAAAGTGGCTGACGAATTGGTGAACTGACGAGGACTAGGCAGCCCCGGCGCCGGCGCCCGCAACCACGGGTGCCACCAGGTAACTCGGCTGGTCAGGGTCCAGAACGAGAGTCTGACCGTGGCGACTCGCCCACAGTTCGGGAATGGACGGTATGTACCTCGGCAGGCTGGCGGCCGAGACGACCACCCGCAGCCGGTGCCCGGCCGCGATCACCGCATCTACCTCCGTGAGATCGATATCGAGTGTTATCGGCACACCGGGCTCCACCGGGAGCTTGCACCCCGCACCGGTGGGATGCCAAGGCGATAGATAGTCGCCGTCCGCGGTCCGCAGGCTCTTGCCCTCATCCACGCCCCGCCGCGATGCCAGCAGCGCGCCCTCGGCCAGCATCCGGGAAAAGCCGTCGGGTGCCACATCCGTCACCGAAACGACCCAGAATGCCTCCGTCCCCAACGCTTTGGTACGCAGATGAAGGTTGAGCGCCCCGGAGATCACCCATGACTCCGCGGCCGCGACGCTGGTGAACGTGAGCGCACCACGCTCGAAGTAGCGCGAGTCCTTGAGCCCGGACGTTCCCAAGGCGGCGGTGATACCGGCCGTCAACCGGGAGGTCGTCGGCGATTTCAGCAGTCCCATCCGGCGCCGAAGGAGGTGCTCGGTCCTATTGAGCGGTGCGGCACCACCCAACGACCCGTCGAATGTCGAACCAGCGCCCACGCCCGAGGGTTCGGCGTCCAGGTAGAAGCGTTGCGGCCTTGCCTCGGGCCGCGGATAGGCGTCCAGGGTGTGCCAACCGCCATTTTGCTGCTGCAAGGTGAGCGGGCCGTAGCTCTCCATTCCGTTGTCAATACCTTTGAGCCACCTGTCAAACCACGCACGCTGCAAGACATCCAGCCGAGGCGGTCCACCCTGGCGGCCAAGCTGTGAACCCGGAGAGCCGTGATACCCCTCGTTGATGACGACCTGAAATCTGCCACCCGGCAACGCGGCTCGGCGATGGATACGCAAGGCGGCCGGACCAAAGATGTCGTCCCACGCCCCATAGACAAACGTCGGGATCTCGATGTCCTCGAACCGGGGGCTGATCTGCTGGAAGTATTCGTCGTCGTCGATCAGTGCACCCTTGCCGCGCAGCCCCTCGAAGATGTACCGCACCACGCGATTCAGCGGCGCCCGCAACCGCCCCGCGAGCCAGCCCAGCCCGATGCCACCACGTGTCACATCCGACGGCGACGGCAGCCACTTTCCCAGGGCGACGGCAAGCATCCAGACGGGGAGGAAAAATGTCTGTGCTCCACCGGTTTTCATGAGGTCTCGAGATATGTCACTGACCGGCTCCACCGCGAACACCGCGCCGAGACCAGGCACCCGATTCCCCGCGGCCTGGAGCGAGTTGATCGAGCAGTAGGAGACTCCATACATCCCCACCCCGCCGTCGCACCATGGTTGCGCCTGCGCCCACGCCACCACTTCGGCGGTGTCGCGCTGCTCGACATCGTTGAGCATCCCCCAGTCACCGGTGGAGGCGCCGGTTCCCCGAACGTCCACAACCACCTGGGCGTACCCACTGCGGATCAGTGAGTCATTCACCCCAAACGTCGTCAGGCCACCGCCCGGAATCGCACGCGCCAGCTCGGCGAGCTCGACGAGACGCGGGTTCTTCGGCGGCGCGGCGGGCACGGTCACGCCGAACCGGCTCAGCCCCCGAAGCAGCCACGCAGCCAGATGAGTAACGGATTTGTTGTAGGGGGTGAGGTTGAAAAGCACCGGCACCGGGTCACTCACCGGAGTCCCGTCCGCGTTGGCCGGCCGGAACACCTGGGCTTTGAGCACGGTCCCATCGGACAGCGGTATCGAGACATTGGGAGTGAAGGACACCCGGGAGTACCGACTGGGTCCATCGGTCACCGCGGTCCATCGATCGGCCTGGGCAGCCCCGGCGAGCGCCGTGTCGTTTACCTGCAGGCTCTCCAGAGGGCTTCGATGCTTTGCCGTCGTCACTGCGTGTTCCTCTCGGGCGGGGCCGCGCTGCCCATGGCCAATGAGAGGTTCACGTTACTTCGAGTACGGGTATTTCGGGGACGACTTGTGACATGTGTTGAATGGCGCCCGCCTATTTTGTGCGCGGCGTGGCGTCAGCACCTGTCGGACGTGATGCCTAGGCTGCCAACCATGGAGGAGACCACGCAGAACCGGCCAACGCGCCGGCCCGCACTCTCTCCTTCTCGTGCCAGCGACTTCAAGCAGTGCCCACTGCTGTACCGGTTCCGCGCGATCGACAGGCTCCCCGAGCCGCCGTCCACAGCACAGGTGCGCGGCAGTCTCGTGCACGCCGCTCTGGAAGATCTCTATGCTCGGCCCGCCGCCGAACGGGAGTATGCCACCGCCGCCGGATTGGTGGAGCCCGCGTGGGAACGCCTCGTGGAATCGAACCCCGAACTCGCCGCAGTGGTCGAGGCCGAGCGCCTTCCAGGGTTTCTCGACGAGGCCAGAGACCTGCTCTCGGGCTACTACCGGCTCGAAGATCCCACCCGTTTCGATCCCGACAGCTGCGAGGAGCGCGTCGAGGTCGAGTTGTCCGACGGCACGATGCTGCGCGGATTCATCGACCGCATCGATATCGCACCCGGAGGCGCGATGCGTCTGGTGGATTACAAGACCGGACGCGCACCTCGCGCCCTGTTCGAAGCCAAGGCGCTGTTTCAAATGAAGTTCTACGCCGTCGCGCTGTATCGCACCCGCGGTGTGGTGCCGCGGCGGCTGCGACTGCTGTATCTGTCCGATGGCGAGGTGCTCGACTACTCACCGGATGAGGCGGAGCTGCTGAAGTTCGAGAAGACGTTGATGGCGATCTGGCGGGCGATTCAAAACCTCGGCACCACGGGTGACTTCCGGCCCAACCCGTCCCGACTATGCGGCTGGTGCGCCCATCAGTCGCTGTGCCCCGCATTTGGCGGCACGCCGCCGCCCTACCCGGGCTGGCCCTCCGATTACGGTGTCTCTGATACGGATATCGAAGATGCCGAAGCCTCCGCGACCGCGATCCCGGGAGATGCCGCATGACGCTGGACCTGACTGGCTGCTACTACCGGCGCTTGGACGCCGACGGCGAGTTCCAGGTATTCGAGTCCACCGCGCTGACCGCCAGCGGGTGGGGTCCGAATCTCCAGCACGGCTCGCCCCCGATGGCGTTGCTACTCAAGGCCATCGAGGAGCTGCCCGAGCCGCGTGAGAGCCTGCGGATCGGCCGGGTCGCGCTGGACATCCTCGGCCCGGTTCCCCTGGAGCCGGTGCGGGTGCGGGCGTGGATCGAACGGCCGGGGCGCCGGATCGCCCTTGCGGTCGCCGAGATGGAGGCGCACGCCAACGGCGGATACCGTGCGGTCGCGCGGGCCAGCGCGTGGCTGTTGGCCACATCGGTGACCGCCGACAAGGCCAGTGACCGATATCCACCACTGCCCGAGTACCCGCAGGGCGCCACCCCGCCCGCCTTCGGTTTCGAGGGCTCCAACTACTCGAAATCTGTTGATTTTCAGTGGTTTTCGGTGCCAGATGGGGAACCACAGGTAGCCTGGATGCGACCACACGTGCATATCGTTGACGCCGAGCCCACCACTCCATGGCAGCGGCTGGCGTCGGTGATCGATTCCGCGAACGGGATCGGCGCGGTGCTCAACCCGCTGCGATTCGTCTACATGAACACCGACACCGTGATGCACGTGCACCGGATTCCCCACGGTGATGATTTCGGAGTGCGCGCCCGCATGTCGGTCGGACCCGACGGTGTCGGCGTGACCACGGCGGAGATCTTCGACCGCCGGGGTTACATCGGCTCCAGCGCACAGACCGTGTTGGTCCAGCGGCGGTAGATTACGGCGAACCGCTCCTGCGCCGGACGGTTTCCTTGATGCGCTCGGGCAGCGCGGGAACGTCAAGCAGTTGGGGAAGCAATGCGGGTTCACGGGTCAGCGCCCGGAAGGCCAGCCCGACGGTGACATCGTGGTCTGGACTGTTGCCGATGGTGATCCGGTCACCCGGACATACCGCGCCGGGCGAAACGACCCGTAAATAAGCACCGGGAACCGCCTGCACGGTAAAGGTTTTGACCCAACCCTGTTGGTCGAGCCAGGCCGCGAATGTCCGGCACGGTATTCGCGGTGACGAGACCTCCAGCACCAGACCGTCGGTACCGACATGCCATTGCTCGCCGATTTTGGCGCCGGTTACGTCGATATCGCAGGTGGTGAGGTTCTCCCCGAATTGGCCATTGGTCAGCTCCCGGCCCAGTTCTTCCTGCCACCAGTCAAGGTCTTCGCGGGCGTACGCGTACACGGCTTGGTCGTCGCCGCCGTGCACGGTGTGATCCCCGATGGCGTCACCGCCCAGGCCACTGCCGGTACCGTCGCCCACCTCCCCGGGCGCACGCACCGCGACCGCCGAATCGATGGGTCGCTTGTCGATCCCGGTCGGGACGGGCCCGCCCGTAGGGTTCGAACGGAGTCCGCCCACATTCACCGTCAAAACTGTCGCCACCGCACCAGGATACGGAGCGCTAGCGTGCAGCACGCATCAGCGGCAGTAGATACCTGCCCGCGAATTCGCGGGTGTTCTCGTCGGTATCTGTCGGCACCAGCACCGACGGATTCATCAGAAACGTCGACGTCAGCCGCAGCGCCAAGTCCAGCGCCCGCTTGACCGCCGCGGCGGGATACGCATCATCGGCCAGCAATTCCGCGATGACGGCAAGCAGACCTTGATAGCCGGCCGCATTTACGTCGAAAACGTTCCGCGAGAACGATTCCGAGTCGAATTCCTTGAGTGCCAGCACCAGCGGATGATCACGCGCCTCGCGCATGCCCATGACGAATGCTTCGACCATCCGGTCTTCCGCGTTGGACAAGGGTGCGAGCACCACCTGTGCCCGGACAAAGAATTCCGTTGTCTCCCTGACTAATACCGCCGCGACGATGTCTTCTTTGTCCCCACACTTGCGGTACAGCGTCGGCCGGGACACGCCGGCACGACGCGCGATGTCTCCCACCGCGGTACGACCGATCCCGTGAGCGACGAATTCCTCGCGTGCGGCATCCAACAGGCGAGAGGTCGCCACGTTGGTGTCGGACAAGGCACCGGTGGCCAGCTGCCGCAGCAAGGAGTCGAGCTCTACCACGGAGCCGATCCTAACGGCGGGGACCGATGCACCATCGACACGACTCACGGCTGCTCCCTCCGAATCGCCTACCTGGTGTTTGAATCAATGAATTACTTTTGATTCAGTATTGCACACGGCCCCGATCCGCCATACACTTCGCCACCAGAATCACTGTTCGGCATCGCAGCGGGTCGGTTTCCTGGCCTCGCGACCGACCGCAGAGAAGAGGCAGACATGCACGCCACCGACACGAACCCCGCCGCGCGGGAACTACCGCAGACCGGCGTACCCCGGCTTCCTCCAAGGCTCCCGCTGCGTCGGGCCGCACTCTTGGGGCTCAGCTGTATGGGCGAGCCGTCTCGTCTGCCGTACCTGCTATTGCCCAAGATCGCGCATCGGTACGGCGACATCGTCCGCCTGTTCACGGGGCCGAAGCCCGCACTCACACTCACCCTGATCAACCATCCCGACTACGTCGACCACGTCTTTACGCGCCACCACGACCGCTACGTCAAACACGAGGCCACCATCGAGCTGGTCTCCGGGGAGCCGGTGGCCCTCCCCTTGCTCGAAGGGCAGGAGTGGAAACGTGTCCGCTCCGCGTTCAATCCCTACTTCGGCGAGCGCGCTTTGGCAGCGGCGACTCCGCTCATGATGGACGGAATAACCGATCGGGTCGACGCCTGGTCCCGCCATGCGGACAGCGGGGAACTGGTGGATCTCGAGCACGAACTCGGCGCGGTGGTGATGGACGGCCTGATGCGCTCGATGTTCAAGGTTCAACTCAGCCCGGACGAGATCGATCACGCGGTCGACGGGGCGCGGCGATATGGCGTCTACGTCATCAGCAGGGTCGCCATGCATTTCCTGCCCAGCTGGATACCAAACCCTTTGCACCGCAAAGGTGAGGAGTCCAAAACGGAACTCTTTGGCATCCTCGACCGCTTCGTCGACGAGCGCGCGGGCTGCCCGGTTTCCGATACGCCTGACCTCGTGGATGCCTTGCTGGGACTGGAGTTCGACGGCTGCCCGCAGACGCAGCACCGGCGACGGCGATCTGAGGCCGCCGGGCTGGTGTTCGCGGGATTCGAGACCACCGCCGCCGCCCTCGCCTGGACGATCGCGCTGCTCTGCCGAAACCCGATCGCGCTCGGTAAGGCGTACGCAGAGATTGACGCGCTCGGCGGGAAGACACTGGAATACGACGACCTGGAGAATTTGAAGTACCTGAGGGCGTGTTTCGATGAGGCGCAGCGCTTTCAGGCCGCACCCGCCAATGTCAGAACGGCCGTACAGGACGACGAGATCGGCGGCTACTTCATTCCACAGGGCTCGCAGGTCATCATCACGCAGTACGCGCTGCAGCGTGATCCCCGGTTCTGGAAGGAACCGGACACATTCAATCCCGACAGATTCCTGACCGACAGGATCAATCGGAATGCGTTTCTGCCCTTCAGTATCGGGCCCCGCAAGTGTATGGGTACACGGATGGCCTACATCGAGGGAACCCTGGTCCTCGGAACCATCTTGCAGCGCTACGCATTACAGATCCGCGACGGGTGGACGCCCCGACATCGCGTGCGGGTGTCCACCGGCTTGGCGGGCGGTCTGCCGGTGCGTCTCTTCGCCCGCTGAGCCAGCACATGTTTCCCACGATGAAAGGAACGAAATGAGCAGATTGGAAAGACTGGGGCCCTCCCCGGAGCACGCGAAGTACCAGCCACTCATGCCGGATTTCTGGAGGAAGGTGCAGCAGCAGGAAAATAACGACATCGAACGCGGTCTTCCCGCCCAGGGCCGAACAGAGTTCGCGTCCACATGGTTCGATGCCTGGGCCGAGCAGGATATCAAGAAGATCGACTACTGCATCGCCGAGGACTGTAGCTACATCGACAGCTCGACGTTCCAGGAGAACAGGCTCGGACGCCAGTTCACGATCGACAACTGCCAGGCCGCCTTCGACGTCTTCCCCGACTTCGCCTTCTATCCGCAGGACGGGACGAATCGGTCGCTGCCCTACTGGGACTACTTCGATGGTCAGTGGCGCGTGACCATTCCGTGGCGAGGCATCGGCCGCATGATCGGCGAGACCATCGAACCCAACACCGGAGCCAAGCTCAAGGGAACGGGCCGCTGCCTGAACTTCATTGGCATTGACCGCTATACATTGACCGACGACTTCAAGATCACCCACATCGACACCGACTGGGACATGCTCTACGGCGCCGCACAGCTGGCGGGATTGGGCCCCCTCATGCGGAGCCGCAGCCTTCAGAAGATCGGACTACGCGCCGCCAGCGTGGTCGCACCGGCGTTCCGTCTGGCGACCCTGCTGACCACGCGGTGACCGCGTCGCTTTGGTCAGGACCGGTCAGCGGGCGCGGAGACACCTTTGTAGCAAGCGATGAGGCCTCCCATGAACCCGAGAGCCGCCGCCTCGATAGCCACAATCAGCACATTGGTCGGACTCATCAGCTGCGCCAAGTTCCCGATGAACAGACTCAGCGGAGTGTGCTGACCGAAAGCCGAGAAGAAGTAGACGCCAGCTGCCCCAACAGCTATCAACGCCAGCGGCACCGCGGCGACCGCGGTAGCGAGGACGCGGGGAACGATGAACCCGTGCGTGACGTCCACGCCTCTGCCCCGCATGGCGTCGATCTCCTGCTGAATCCGGGGCGAATCGGCCTCGGCGAAGACAACGGTGGCACCCGTGGCCGCCGCGACCAACACCGCGTGCGTCGGGAATCCCGTCGGGCCGAACACCAGGGCCTCCAGGACGAGCACGATCACTACGGCCAGCGGTATCGCCACCATGCACATCGGCAGCACCGACACTCTGGCTATCGACCACACCTGCCGGAAGAACTCGCCCACGGCGGGTGGGCGACGGAGCATGGCACCCAACGTGTCCAGTGCCATCCCCAGAAAGCCGGTAAAAGTTCGCCTGGGCTTCTCGATAGGACTCGAGATAAGGCCATTCCCCCGGTCTGCGTCGGTCACCGTCGGGGCCTCTAGATACGTGGTCACATATCAGTGCATATCGCGTTCTGCCCGCCTTCGCGGCGGAATCACAAAAATCTAGACGGGCACCTTGCTGCGGCGGCGCTCACGGACCATGGCGATGGCAGTCTTGAGCCCGCGCCGCGGAACCGAATCTGACTCGGTGGCAAGAGGTTCCAGGACCACGAACATGCGCTCACTACGAGTCTCCGGCGCATTGTCCGCGGTAGCACGCAGGAACCGGTCCGGTAGCGACAGCTTGGCGATGGTCCGCCAGGTCTTCGCGTACTGGAGCAGCATCGATCCGGTCGTATACGGCAGGTCGTAGCGCTCGCAGATGTCCCGCACGCGCACCGAGATCTCGTGCAGCCGGTTGCTCGGCAAGTCCGGGTACAGGTGGTGCTCGATCTGATGACACAGGTTGCCACTCATCAGCCGCATCGTCGGCCCCGCATCGAAGTTCGCGCTGCCCAGCAGCTGACGCAAGTACCACTGGCCACGCGTCTCGTTCTCCATATCGGTCACGGAGAACTTCTCGGCGCCGTCCGGAAAATGCCCGCAGAAGATGACGGCGTTGGACCAGAAGTTGCGAATCAGGTTGGCCGTCGCCGTGGCGGTCAATGTGGATCGGTAGGTCGCCCCCGGCGACAGCGCGGTGATTGACGGGAATGCGACGTAATCCTTGAAGACCTGCGAACCCGCGGACGTGATCAGCTCACGCACCCGCTGCTTGGTCGCCTCGCGGGTTTCCTTTGTCCAGATCTTGCGGAACTCCAGGTGCTGCAGGGCAATTCCCCACTCGAATCCCGCCGCGAGGATGAAATTGAGCGGCAGGTTCAGGAGGTTGCGCACCTTCCACGGCTCGTCGCGCGTGACACGGAGGATCCCGTAGCCCACGTCGTCGTCCAGGTCGAGGATGTTGGTGTACTTGTGATGCTCGACGTTGTGCGTGAAGCGCCAGTGCTTGGAGGCGCCGGCCATGTCCCACTCCCACGTCGAAGAGTGAATCTCGGGATCGTTCATCCAATCCCATTGACCGTGCATGACGTTGTGGCCGATCTCCATGTTCTCGATGATCTTGGCAACGGCCAGCGTCACGGTGCCGGCCCACCATGCGGAGCGCTTCTTGCTCGCCGCCAAAAGGGCGCGGCCAGTCAATTCGAGCGCGCGTTGCGCGCCGATGGTGCGCCGGATATAACGGGCGTCACGCGTACCGCGCGACTCCTCGATCTCACGCCGGAGCCCATCGAGCTCGACGGCCAGGTTCTCGACGTCCTCGCTGGTGAGATGCGCGAATGCCGAGATGTCCGTGATCGCCATTGGTGTCCTTCCGCAGCTGCGATACCGCCACCCTACGGTACCGTAGGTTACTCGCCGGTAAATGGACACGCCACAGGTGGTGACAACCAGGCCACGCTATGCCTCGACACGCCGCATTCTGCACAGATCCGGGGCGTGTCGTCGCCACGTGCGGCGAGTCACGGCCGGTGATCGGTGACTGGACTCACGTGGCGAAGTTGACGAGATTCCCAACCAGTTCGAGCAGCGGCTGGGGCACCACGCCGAGGAGAACCGTGACGAGCGCACTCACTCCAATCGATATCGCGACGGCGGGGCCCGGGATCCGGAGCACCCCCGAGTCCGGCACCGGATCGGCGAAGAACATCAGCACGATCACCCGCACGTAGAAGTATGCGGCGATAGCGCTGCACATCACGCCCACCACCACCAGCGGCATGGCCCCGCCGGACGCTGCGGCCTCAAAGACCGCGAACTTGCTGACGAATCCACTCGTCAACGGGATACCCGCGAAGGCCAGCAGAAACAGTGCGAAGACAATACCGAGCACCGGCGACCGGCGACCGATTCCGGCCCATCGACTCAGATCGGTGATCTCTTCGTCCTCATCCGGGCCGTGCTCTCCGTTGTCCGAGCGCACGAGTCCCGCAATGGCGAAAGCCCCCACGGTGCTGAAACCGTATGCCGCCAAATAGAACAACGTCGACGACACACCACGCTCATTGGCGGCCGCGACCCCGGTCAAGAGAAATCCGGTATGCGCGACCGCCGAATAGGCCAACATGCGCTTGACGTCGGTCTGCGTCACCGCACCGATAGATCCGATCAGCATGGTGGCGATCGCCACCGCCCACAGCACCGGACGCCAGTCGGCCGTGATCCCCGGCAGCGCCACATACAGAACTCGCAGCAACGCCCCGAACGCCGCGATCTTGGTGGTGGCTGCCATGAATGCGGTGACCGGGGTCGGTGCACCTTGATACACATCGGGGACCCAGAAGTGGAAGGGCACCGCTCCTACCTTGAACAGCAGACCCACCGACAGCATGGCGACTCCGAGCAGCAAGAAGGACCGCTCCCCCGCATCTGCCTGGACAGCCCGTGCGACCGCGCCGAGTTCAACGGTTCCGGCGTATCCGTATACGAAGGCCGAGCCGAACAGGAAGAACGCAGAGGAAAAAGCCCCGAGCAGAAAGTACTTGAGCGCCGACTCCTGGGACAGCAGACGCCGACGTCGGGCCAGCGCACACATCACGTATAGCGGAAGCGAGAACACCTCCAGGGCAACAAACATCGTCAGCAGATCGTTGCAGGCAGGAAAGAGCATCATGCCGGCGATCGCAAATAATGTCAGCGGAAAGATCTCCGTTTGGGTGATACCTGTGCGGTTCAGCACTCGCTCCGGTTCACCGCCCGGAACGCTGGATGCCTGCGCGGCGAAGGCGTCCAGGCCACCCCCGGCGCCCACCGTACTGGGAAGCGCGGCAACTGTTCTGCGTTGTGCTATCACCGCCAGTGCCAGACCGGATGCCACCAGGATGAGCCCCTGCAAGTAGAGCGTGGGGCCGTCTATCGCCACCGCGCCGTTCATGACGACGTGACGCGAACCGCTCAGTGCCACCACTGCCACAAAGGCGCCGAGGATTCCGGCGGTGGCCAGCGCCAGTTGCGTGGCGAACCGGTACCGCCGCACAACGAATGCCTCCACCAGTACCGACACCACCGCGACCCCGAACATGATCAGCATGGGAGAAAGCGCGCCATAGGCGATCGGCGGTGCGGGAAGGATTCCGATATCGGTCATCGTCGCTCACCTTCGCCGTGACGGAGGGCGACATCGGCCACAACCGGCGGTGGGTCTTTCTCGTTGACGGTGCGCAGGGTCTGTTCGACCGCGGGATTCACGATGTTTAACAGTGGCTTGGGGTAGATGCCCAGCACGAGCAGCAACGCGACCAACGGCACCACCACGGCGAGCTCACGGCGCTTCAGATCGCCGATGGTCTCGTTCCCGGGTGCCAGCGGGCCGGTCATCATCCGCTGGTACATCCACAACACGTAGATAGCGGCCAGCACCAACGCGACGACCGCACACGCCGCGGCCAGCGGGTACCGCGTGAATGTCCCCACCAGCACCAGGAACTCACTGATGAACGGCGCCAACCCGGGCAGCGACAGCGTGGCCAGACCGGCCACCAAGAAGGACCCGGCGAGAACCGGTGCCACCTTTTGCACTCCACCGTATGCCGCGATGAGACGAGAGCCTTTACGGGACACCAGGAACCCTGCCACCAACATCAACGCCGCGGTGGAGATGCCGTGGTTGACCATATACAA
Organism: Mycobacterium sp. D16Q16; assembly: GCF_002013745.1. NCBI lineage: Bacteria > Bacillati > Actinomycetota > Actinomycetes > Mycobacteriales > Mycobacteriaceae > Mycobacterium > Mycobacterium sp. D16Q16. The sequence continues at coordinate 9,561 of NZ_MAEY01000021.1, read as the reverse complement.
CGTCGAACCCGATTGCCCCTGACTGGTCATCGCGAAGATGCCCAGGATGATGAAGCCGAAATGCGATATCGAGGTGTAGGCGATCAGTCGCATCACGTCGGTCTGACCGATCGCCAGGATGGCACCGTAGACGATGCCGACGACTGCCAGCGTGATGATCACCGGCGTGAAATATCTACTGGCATCGGGGAACAACTGGATGCAATACCGCAGCATCGCGAACGTTCCCACCTTGTCGACGATCGCCATCATGAGCACCGCACTGGCCGGGGTCGCGTGCACGGCGGCATCCGGCAGCCAGGTATGGAGCGGCCAGAGCGGGGCCTTCACCGCGAACGCGAACATGAAGCCGAGAAATAGTGCCTTGGCGACGCCGGGGTCGATTCCGAGTGCGCCGGTGGCGACCATTTCGGTGATATCGCGTAGATCGAAAGTTCCACCCGGGCTTCCGGGCTGGCCCTGCGCCGTGACCACGTAGAGCCCGATGACGGCCGCCAGCATGATGAGGCCGCCGAACAGGTTGTACATCAAGAATTTCACCGCCGCGCGTGACCGCTGCTTGGTGTCGGAGTGCGTGCTCCCGAATCCTCCGATCAGGAAGTACATCGGGATGAGCATCGCCTCGAAGAAGATATAGAACAGCAACACGTCCAGCGCGGAGAAGGACAGCAGCACCATCGATTCCACGACCAGGATTAGCGCGATATAGCGTTGCGCCACAGGACGATTACCGTACCCCGGGGCATCTGCTCCGTCATTCCAGGCGGCCAGCAACAGGATCGGCAGAAGGCCAGCTGTCAGCAGCACCAGCGCGAGCGCGATTCCATCGAGACCCACCGCGTACTTCATCCCGAATGCCGGTATCCAGGACACCGATTCGACGAACTGATACTGCGGACCCGCGGGATCAAAGGCAATCGCGAGCGCAATCGCGACGATCAGGACCAGCAATGAGGCACCCAGCGCCACGTATTTGGCCAGGGTCCGCTGATGGATCGGCATGATCAGCACGGCACCGGCGCCCACCAGGGGAATAAGCCACAGAGCTGTTACGGCACCCATCGCACTCACCACCTCACTGCCATCAACGCCGCGACCACCAGAGCCGCACCGGCGCACATGGATAACGCATAGGAGCGAACGTGGCCGGTCTGCATATGCCGCACCCAACCCGAGACGGCGCCCAGTGCGGAGGCCACAGCATTGACAAGGCCGTCGACCCAGCGGTCGTCGGCGAGCACCAACCCACGGGTGAGACGTTGTCCGGGACGCATGAACACTGCCTCGTTGACGGCATCCCCATAAAGGTCCCGGCGCGCGGCAACGGTGAGCGCCGAACCTTGCGGAGCCGTTTCAGGCACGTCGGCGCGATACATCCGGTAGGCGACACCCACTCCGCAGAGCACCACCGTGACGGTGATAGCGCTGATCACCCACGCGGGAACGGGTAGCTCGCCATGATGCGCACCGACAATCGGTTCCAGCCAGTTCTGCAGGGCCCCACCGAAGCTGAGCAGGAATCCCGCGGCCACGGAACCGATGGCGAGCACCATCATCGGCCAGGTCATCACCGACGGCGACTCATGTGGATGCGCGTCCTGTCGCCATCGGCGGGCACCGAAGAAGGTGAGGAGCATGACCCGAGTCATATAGAAGGCCGTGATCCCGGCCCCCAGCAGCGCCACCGACCCGAGGAGGAATCCGCCGGCACCGCCATGCCCGAAGGCGACCTCGATGATCTTGTCCTTCGAATAGAACCCCGCGAATGGCGGAACCCCGATGATGGCGAGGTATCCGAGCCCGAAGGTGATGAAGGTGATCGGCATGACGGAGCGCAACCCACCGTAACGGCGCATATCGGTTTCTTCGTTCATACCGTGCATGACCGAACCGGCACCGAGGAACAGCCCCGCCTTGAAGAACCCGTGCGTGAGCAGATGCATGATCGCCACCGCATACCCGGCGGGCCCCAGCCCCGCCGCCAACACCATGTAGCCGATCTGTGACATCGTGCTGGCGGCAAGGGCCTTCTTGATGTCGTCCTTGGCACAGCCGATGATCGCTCCGAAGAGCAGGGTGATGGCACCGACGCTCACCACCGCGACCTGCGCGTAGGGGGCGCGTTCGAAGATCGGGCCGGACCGGGTGATCAGATAGACACCGGCGGTCACCATGGTGGCCGCATGGATGAGGGCCGACACCGGGGTGGGGCCCTCCATCGCATCCCCAAGCCAGGACTGCAGCGGCACCTGGGCCGATTTTCCGCACGCCGCCAGCAATAGCGCCAATCCGATTGCGGTGTCGCGACTCTCGCCGGCCGCACCCGCCGAGCCGAGCACCTGGGCGAAGCCGACAGAGCCGAACGTCGCGAACATCAGCATCATGGCCAGGGCCAACCCCATGTCGCCGACGCGGTTGACGATGAAGGCCTTCTTGGCCGCGGCGGCGGCCGAAGGTTTCTGGTACCAGAAGCCGATCAACAGGTAGGACGCCAGGCCAACTCCCTCCCAGCCCACATACAACCCCAGGAAGTTGTCGGCGAGCACCAGCAGCAGCATCGCCGCCAGAAAGAGATTCAGGTAGCCGAAAAACCGTCGCCGGTCAGGGTCATCCGCCATGTACCCGATCGAGTAGATGTGGATAAGCGAACCCACCCCGGTGATCAGCAGTGCGAAACACACGGACAGCTGATCGAGTGTCAATCCGAAATCGACGCGCAGTGCCCCGACCGGAACCCAGGCGAAGAGCGTTTCGTGCACCATACGTTCGGAGGCTGTGCGGCCGAGCATGCCGATAAATGACACGACGGCTACGAGAAAGGAGGCCAACGCCGTCGCGCAACCCAAGAGATGCCCCCAGCCATCACCCCGGCGGCCGACAAGCAGAAGGACGGCCGCACCAGCCAGGGGCAGCACCGGCATGAGCCATGTCACGGGCACTCCTTCCTAGAACTATCCCTAGAATCTCAATAGATCGGCGTCGTCGACCGAAGCCGACCTACGGGTGCGGAATATGGTCATGATGATCCCCAGTCCCACAACCACTTCCGTGGCCGCGACCACCATGGTGAAGAATGCGATGACCTGGCCGTCGAGGTTTCCATGCATCCGGGCGAAGGTGACGAACGCCAGGTTGGCCGCGTTGAGCATCAGCTCGACACTCATGAAGACCACGATCGCGTTGCGGCGCAACATCACGCCGGCAGCCCCGATGGTGAAGATGAGCGCAGCCAGATAGAGGTAATTGTCGGGATTCACCGCACCTCCATGTCTCGCGGAGTGAGCACACCGCTGACCGACAGCTCCGAGAATGACCCGTCAGGAAGCAGCGCGGGCACGTCGACAGCGTTATGCCGCGCGTACACACCCGGATTGGGCAATGGCGTGGCACGGTCGCCATGCTGGAAACGGCGAATGGCCATCTCGCGCTGTCCACCCGTCTGCCCGAGCTTCTCGCGGTGCGCCAGCACCATCGCGCCGATCGTCGCGGTGATCAACAGTGCGCCGGTGAGTTCAAACGCCCACAGGTAGTCGATGAAGATGCGCTCGGCCAGACCTTCCACATTGCCGCGGCTGTTGGCTTGGTCGAGCCCGACGAATGCTGTGGTCGAAGCATTTCCGATGCCCGCAACGGCCAGCATCCCGAACCCAAGCCCGGCGGCGATGGCACCCACCCGCTGCCCCGGCAGGGTCTCCACCAGCGAGTCGGAGGAATCTACACCCACAAACATGAGGACGAACAGAAATAGCATCATGACCGCGCCGGTGTACACCACCACCTGGGCGACCCCGAGAAACAGCGCGCCCTGGGCCACGAAGAACACCGCAAGGATCACCATGGTCATAGCCAGGAAGATCGCCGAATAAACCGCCTTGGGTGCGGCGATCACACCGAGCGCGCCGAGCACGGCGACGGTGCCAAGCACCCAGAACGTCACCCCCTCCCACGTCGGCGTGCGCGAGAGCCCCTCGGCCGCAAGCACCGTCACATGGCCGGCCACGGTATCGAAGCTCACCTGACCTCCTCCCCGGGCTGAGGCAGGTTGCCCAGGTAGTAATCCGTGTCGGTGGTGCCGGGATACATCGCGTGCGGCGGCGGCGCCATTCCGGGCTGCAGCGGTGCCAGCAGTTTGTCCTTGCCGTAGATGAGGTCGGACCGGTTGTCATCGGCCATCTCGTAGTCGTTGGTCATGGTCAGAGCGCGGGTCGGGCACGCCTCGATACACAGCCCGCAACCGATGCACCGCAGATAGTTGATCTGGTAGACCCGGCCGTATCGCTCGCCTGGCGAGAAGCGTTCTTCCTCGGAATTGTCGGCGCCCTCGACGAATATGGCATCGGCCGGACATGCCCAGGCACACAGCTCGCAGCCGATGCATTTCTCGAGCCCGTCGGTGTACCGGTTGAGCTGGTGCCTTCCGTGATATCGGGCGGCGGTGGGCTCCTTCTTCTCGGGGTACTGCTCGGTGAGGCGCTTTTTGAACATCGACGAGAAAGTCACCCAGAACCCCGCCATGGCGTCGACCGAATGTCGCAGAAGATTAGGCATGTGCGTCCTCCTTGGTGGTCGAACCCGGGCCCGCACCGGCGTGCTGCCCGGACAGTGGCGGCACCGGGAATCCGCCGGCCATCGGATCGAAACTGCTGGATAACAAGATTTTTGGCGATTCGGGGCGCCGCGACAGGGCGCCCACCAGGGCGATGCTGCCCACTGAGACCACGACGCCGATGACCCCGAGGATGATCGACGGATTTCCGTATCCATAGAGCGCCATGGCCTGTACCACTCCGACGACGACAATCCATACCAGCGCCACCGGGATCAAGACCTCCCAGCCCAGCCGCATGAACTGGTCGTAGCGCAGCCGCGGCAATGTGGCGCGCAGCCACATGAACAGGAACATGAAGCCCCAGACCTTGGCCACGAACCACAGCACCGGCCACCATGAGGTGTTCGCACCGTCAATCAGGCTCAACGGCCAGGGCGCATGCCAGCCACCCAGGAACATGGTCGCGGCCAACCCGGAAACCGTTGCCATGTTGATGTATTCGGCGAGCATGAACATCGCGAAGCGCAGTGAGGAGTATTCGGTATGGAAGCCGCCGACCAGCTCACCCTCCGCTTCGGGCAGGTCGAACGGAGCCCGGTTGGTCTCGCCGACCATGGCGGTCACGTACACGAGGAACGACGGCAGCAGCAGAAAGACATACCACCGGCCGGCCTGCGCCGCGACGATCCCCGAAGTCGACATCGTTCCGGCCAGCAGGAATACGGCGGCGAAGGTCAGACCCATCGCGATCTCGTAGGAAATCACCTGCGCGGAGGACCGCAATCCACCCAGCAGCGGGTAGGTAGATCCGGAGGCCCAGCCACCCAACACAATCCCGTACACGCCCACGGAAGTGACCGCTAGCACGAAAAGAATCGCCACCGGGAGATCGGTGAGCTGAAGCGGTGTGCGATGCCCGAAGAACGAGACCACGGGACCGAACGGAATGACCGCGTACGCGACGATCGCCGGCACTACAGAGATGATGGGCGCCAGGAGGTAGATCGGCTTGTCGACCCCGGCGGGGGTCAGGCCCTCCTTGAGGGCCAGTTTCACGCCGTCGGCCAGGCTCTGCAGCAGTCCGAACGGGCCCACCCTGTTGGGACCGATGCGACGCTGCATCCAGGCAAGCACCTTGCGCTCGACAAGAATCGCCACGAGCACGGTGAGCACCAGGAAGGCGAACACCGCAACACATTTCAGGAGTACGAGCCATAGCGGATCAATTCCGAACTGTGACAAGTCCGTCTTTCCTGTCACGCCGCCACCTCGATTCGGACCAGTTGCCCGAGCGCCGGGCCGAGCTGCTGATGAACCTCCGAACCGGCCGAGCGCAGGGGCACCCACACCACCCTGTCGGGCATCTCGGTGATCCGCAGGGGCAGGGTAATGGCACCGCGGATCGACTCCGACATGCTGCGTACGGTCACCAATTCGCCTTCGGAAGCGCCGATCTCGATGGCGGTCGCCTCCGATAGCCGCACCTCGGCGGTATGGGCGGTCCCGGCAAGAAACTGCTCACCGTCCTGCAGCCGACCGGCGTCCAGCAGCAGCCGCCATGACGCCAGTACCGCCTCGCCCGCCTCGGGCCGCGGCCTGGCGGTCGCCCTGATCGGCCCCGGGGTCTCCCGCGCCCCTTCCCACGGACCTATGTCCGCGAGCTCGGCGAGTGCCTCGGTTGCGTGGTTCAGGCCGATCGGACGATCCATCCGCTGCGACAGCGCGGCAAGCACTCTGAGATCGTCGAGGGCGTCACTGGTGTCCAGCGTGGTCTGGAAGGATCTCAGCCGGCCCTCCCAATTCACGAAGCTGCCGGATTTCTCCGCGACCGCCGCCACCGGAAGTACCACGTCGGCGAGCTCGGTGACGGAGCCGTGGCGCATCTCCAGGCTCACCACGAATCCTGTCTTGAGCGCACCGACAGCGGCTGCGGGATACGGAAGATCCGCCAGCTCGATTCCACCGACAAGGAACGCGTCGAGTCCACTCCCCGGATCCAACATGCCGGCGGCGTCGAGTCCGGGCATGTCGGGCAGTGCGATCACTCCCCACTTGTCGGCAACATAGCGTCGCGCTGCGCTGTCCGATACCGGGTGGCCACCCGGCAGGAGCCTGGGCAGTGCGCCAGCTTCCAGGGCTCCACGCTCCCCTGCCCTGCGGGGAACCCACACCAGTGTCGCGCCCGTCTTCGCGGCGAGCTGGGCCGTGGCCGACAGCGCTCCGGGTATCCACGCCAGCCGTTCCCCCGCCATGATCACGGCTCCGGGCTGGCGCAAGAGTTCCGAATCAGCCAGGCCCGCGATGGTTTCCGGTTCACTACCGGGAACGGTGGCGATCACCCGGGCCGAGAGCTTGGTGGATCCGCGGCTGACAAAGGGCGCGATAGTGAGCACCCGCAGTCCCCGCTTGCGGACTCCCTTGCGCAACCGCAGGAAGACGATGGGAGATTCCTCTTCCGGTTCGAACCCCGCCAGCAGAACCACCGGCGCGGATTCCACAGCCGCATACGTCTGCGTCATCCCGTGCCCGGCGACGCCGGAGCCGAGGAACGCGGCCTCCTCGGCGCTATGCGCGCGGGCCCGGAAGTCGATGTTATTGGTGCCCATCACCGTGCGGGCGAACTTGACATATGCGTAGGCGTCTTCGACGGTGAGCCGTCCACCGGTGAGGACCCCGGCGTTGGTGCCCGCATCCGCTAAACCCTTTGCGGCGGTTTCCAATGCCTGCGGCCACGACACAGCCACCAGATTTCCGGACTCGTCGCGGATCATCGGATGGGTGATGCGGTCGCCCGCGGTGGCGTACGTGAACGCCCAGCGCCCCTTGTCGCAGTTCCATTCCTCGTTGACTTCGGGATCGTCACCGGCCAGGCGCCGCAGGACCTTTCCCCGCCGGTGGTCCGTGCGCTGCGCGCATCCGCTGGCACAGTGCTCACACACACTAGCGGTGGATACCAGATCGAACGGTCGGGCCCGGAATCGGTACGCGGCGCCCGTGAGAGCACCCACTGGGCAGATCTGCACGGTGTTGCCGGAGAAGTAAGACTCGAAGGGTTCGTCGCTGGCGATGCCAACCTGTTGTTGCGCACCGCGTTCGAGAAGCTCGATGAAGGGGTCACCGGCCACCTGTTGGGAGAACCGGGTGCACCGCGCACACAGGACACAGCGCTCTCTGTCGAGTAGCACTTCGGTGGATAGCGGAATCGGCTTGGGAAACGTGCGCTTGGCTTCGGCGAACCGGGTCTCGGCGCGACCTGTCGACATGGCCTGGTTCTGCAGTGGGCACTCGCCGCCCTTATCGCAGACTGGACAGTCGAGTGGGTGATTGATCAGCAGCAGTTCCATCACACCGCTCTGCGCCTTCTGCGCTGCTGCGGACGTGACCTGCGTATGCACCACCATCTCGTCGGTGACGGTGGTGGTACAGGCGGCCAACGGTTTACGCTGCCCCTCCACTTCGACCAGACACTGGCGGCAGGCACCCACCGGATCGAGCAGCGGGTGATCGCAGAACCGGGGAATCTGGACGCCAATCAACTCAGCGGCACGAATGACCAATGTGCCCTTGGGCACCGAGATACTGGTTCCGTCGATGTTGACGGTAACCAGCTCAATCTCGGTCCCCCTTTCTACGGCAGTCATCGGTTCCCCTCCCCGAAGACGGTGCTGGCCCCCGAATCGAAGGGACATCCGTTCTGTAGGTGTGCCTCGTACTCTCCGCGGAAGTACTTGAGCGAGGACATGATCGGACTCGCGGCGCCGTCACCGAGAGCGCAGAATGACTTACCCAGCACGATGTCCGAGATGTCGAGAAGTTTGTCCAGGTCTTCGGCGGCGCCCTCACCCGATTCCAGTCGCTGGAGGATGCGCACCAGCCAATAGGTACCCTCCCGGCAGGGTGTGCATTTACCGCAGGACTCGTGCGCGTAGAACTCGGTCCACCTCAGCACCGCACGCACCACGCACGTGGTGTCATCGAATATCTGTAATGCCTTGGTGCCCAGCATCGATCCGGCGGCGCTTACCCCCTCGTAATCGAGCGGGACATCCAGATGCTCGGCGGTGAACAACGGTGTCGATGAGCCACCGGGAGTCCAGAACTTGAGCCCGTGCCCGTCGCGCACTCCCCCTGCCAGCTCCAGCAGCTCGCGCAGTGTCACTCCGAGCGGAGCCTCATACTGTCCGGGAGTGCGCACATGCCCGGACAACGAGTACAGCGTGAATCCCGGCGATTTCTCCGATCCCATTGTCCGGAACCACTCGGGACCGCGCCTCAGGATGACCGGGACACTCGCGATGGACTCGACATTGTTGACGACCGTCGGACTGGCATACAGACCGGCAACCGCGGGAAACGGGGGCCGCAGCCGCGGCTGGCCGCGGCGTCCCTCCAACGAGTCCAAAAGCGCGGTCTCTTCTCCGCAGATGTAGGCGCCCGCACCGGCGTGCACTACCAGCTCCAGATCGAAACCACTATCAAGAATATTGCGGCCCAGGTATCCGGCCTCGTACGCCTGTGCCACCGCCGTCTGCAACCTCCGGATCACCGAGATCACCTCACCGCGCACGTAGATGAAGGCATGTGCGGCGCGGATCGCGTAGGCGGCGATCACGATTCCCTCGATGAGGGTGTGCGGTGTCGCCAGCATCAACGGAATGTCTTTGCAGGTGCCGGGTTCGGACTCATCGGCGTTCACCACCAGGTAGTGCGGCTTGCCGTCACCCTGCGGAATGAAAGACCATTTGGTGCCTGTAGGGAATCCGGCACCTCCCCGCCCGCGCAGACCCGCGTCCTTGACCAAGGCGATGACCGCATCCGGCTCCATACCCAGTGCGGTGCGCAGACCCTGGTAGCCCTCATGGCGCAGATACCCACCGAGAGTCCAGGAGTCGGCCTCGTCCCAGTGCTCGGACAGGACCGGGGCCAGGATCATTGACGACACCGAGTCACTCCCTTCATCTCTCCCGTACGTCTTTGGCTAGTCGCAGACCCGCCAGTGTCGGGGCGCCCCG